>JANMZU010000946.1:0-3065 GCA_031383585.1 Betaproteobacteria bacterium | reverse complement strand
GATTCGACGACACGCAACGCGCATCCGGCAAAACAGCTTGGGTAACCCCTGACATCCTGCCGCTGGCGACTTTTCTCGAGCGCTGCTATCAGGCATCTTGTTTACGCAACACCCACGAAGCCGCCGCTACCCTACTCGACGCGGCCCAGAATCAATTGCTTTGGGAACAAGTGGTCGACGCTTCCGACGTTGTCGCGCATTTGCTCAGCAGTTCGCAGACCGCCAAGCAAGCCGCCGCCGCCTGGAAGATTGCCAACGCCTGGCATCTCTTGCCTGCCATGCGCAGCATCCCCCTCGCGGAGGACGCGGAAGCATTCCTGCGCTGGGCAAAGCGCTTTCAACAGCTATGTCGTGATCGAAAGGTAATTGATTCGGCTGTACTCGCGTCGTCCATGGCGGCGTCCATGAAAGAGCAGCCGACTGAATGGATGGAAATCCTGCCAAAGAATCTGTACGTGGCGGGATTCGACATTGTCACAGCGCAGCAGCAGCACTTTCTCGGCGAGTGTGCGGCACTCGGTGTGTCGATACAGCCCGTACAGCTCGGCGGAAGCCAGGCAGAAACACAATGCCGCCGCGTCGAGTTTTCGACCGAGGGCGATGAACTCAAAGGCTGCGCGCTGTGGGCGCGTCAGCGCTTGCAAACCAATCCTGCACAGCGCATCGCCATCGTTGTACCGGATCTGCGAGGCAAACGCAGCGAGATTGCGCGCGCGCTGACAGATGCGCTCATGCCCGGCCATCGGGGTGGACTCAGCGGCGCGTCCGGCAGCCCTGCCGACGGCTTCAATATCTCTCTCGGATGCGCACTCAGCGACTATGCCCTCGTTCACGACGCCATTGTGCTCATCGCGTTTGCGCAGAAACGCGCGATGCCGATTGTCGAAGTCAGCGCTTTGCTGCGCTCGCCCTTTATTGCCGGTGCCGAAATCGAGATCGGCCCAAGAGCCACGCTGGATGCGGCTCTGCGGAAGGTTCTTGGCGTTGAGATCAGTTTGTTCGGGCTGCAACGAAAGCTGAAGTTATCAAGCGAGGCAGCATTGAACCGTGCGGCAATCAGCTGCCCAAGGTTGCTGAAAATCATTGATCGCGTGGCAAGCAATGAGGAATTACCTGCGGGTGCCAAGTCCGAAAAAGCCCCCGCGTCGCGGAAGCCATCGCCACGCGACTTGAGCCGACATTTCGGCCAACTGCTTTCCGCGTGGGGATTTCCCGGCGACGCACCGCTGAGCTCAACAGATTACCAAGTGCTGGAAAAATTCCGCGACGCCTTGTCACAGCTCGCGGCGCTGGAACTGGTCCAACCGCGCATGCGCATTGACGAGGCCATCAACCACTTGCGGCGCATCGTCGCCGATACAGTATTTCAGCCGGAAGCGGCGCAGGAGGTAGCCGCGCCAATACTGGTGCTCGGTGTACTTGAATCGGCTGGGCAGAGCTTTGATGCATTGTGGGTGACGGGGCTGAGTGAAGATGCCTGGCCGCTGGCCGTTCGCCCGAACCCATTCATCCCGGCTTCATTGCAGCGAGCTGCGGGGGTGCCGGAAGCTTCTGCTGATGCGTCATTGGCGCTCGACAAACGCATTACGCAAAGCTGGCGACACGCGGCGCCTGAGGTGATTTTCAGCCATGCCAAAACTGCGAGCGATAACAGCGCTGGCGACCAGGCGCACAAAGCGAGCGCCTTGATCCGCGATGTTGAGGTGCTTGAACTCGCGTCGCTAATTGAGACAGGGGAAGTCACGGACCTCGCGTCAGCATTGCTCGCTAGCGGTCAGCTGGAGTCGGTGCCGGATACACCGTTATCGCCATTGCCAACGCCTGTAAAGATATCCGGCGGCGCCACGGTCTTGCGCGACCAGGCCGCCTGTGCGTTTCGCGCGTTTGCACGCCATCGGCTGAGCGCACACGCGCTCGAAATACCCGCAACAGGTTTGGACGCTTCAGATCGCGGCACACTGCTACATCGCGTCCTGAGCCTCGTCTGGACAAGACTCAAAACGCTCGCTGATTTGCTGGCGCTAGACGAGACCGCAACGGCAACATTGGTAACAGAGGTGATCAGCGTCGCGATGGAGGAGGCGCGCAGCAAGGGACTCGAAAGCCTCACCGGGCAATTTGCGGAGATTGAAAGTGCGAGGCTGAAACGATTAGTGATCGAGTGGCTGACCTACGAGCGAGAACGCGGCCCCTTCACTGTCGTCGCCTGCGAACAGGCGCACGACGTGACACTCGCCGGGCTGTCGATGCGCTTGCGGCTTGACCGAATGGATCAGCTCGAAGACGGCACCCACGCGTTGATCGATTACAAGACCGGCACTGCCAAGGTGGCCGATTGGCTGGGGGAGCGCATGGACGAGCCGCAGTTGCCCCTTTATTTTCAGACTAGCGAACAACCGGTGACAGTAGTCGCGTTTGCGCGCGTCAAACGCGGCATTCGCGGCAAGGCCTTTGGCTTTGAAGGTGTTTCAGTCGTGAGCGATCTATTGCCGGACGTGGTGCCGATCGAGCAGAAGGCCGGCATGGAGAAGAAGGGCTACGTGTCGTGGGATGTGCTGACGGCAGAGTGGGAACGCTCGCTACACGCGCTAGCAACGGATTTCATCAATTGTGCGAACCAGGTAGACCCGAAAAACGGCGCCCCGACCTGCGCGCAGTGCGACTTGCAGGGCCTGTGCAGGATTGCCGAATTGAATCGACCAAGTGTCGCTGACGAAAGCGCGACGACCGAATCTGCCGAGTTGCCCAGCGATGACTAGCCCCGCCACATTGAACGTGGTCGACCAGGCCGAGCGTGAACGCGCGCTAGACACCAGCCGATCATTCATCGTGCGCGCACCGGCGGGTTCCGGCAAAACGCGGCTACTCATTCAGCGCTATCTCGCGTTACTGGCACGCGTCGCGGAGCCCGAAGAAATCGTGGCGATCACGTTCACTCGCAAAGCAGCGGCCGAAATGCGCCAGCGGGTGATGGACGCGTTCATGTCGGCGCAAGCTGCTAACGGCGCAGACGACGTAACGCAGCGACTGGCAGCGGCCGTGCTTGCGCGCGATGCCGAGCGCGG
>JANMZU010000852.1:0-2881 GCA_031383585.1 Betaproteobacteria bacterium | reverse complement strand
CGGCAACTCACTGGTGTGGAAGCCATCCGAGAAAACACCGCTAGTGGCGTTGGCGTCGGCGGCACTGCTGGAACGCGCTATCGCGCGCTATCGCGCTGCAGGCGGTAATGTGCCCGATGGACTTTCGCAGGTGCTTATTGGCCGTGCCGACATCGGTGAATCGATGGTCGATGATCCACGCGTTGCATTGATTTCCGCGACAGGCTCTACCCGCATGGGCCGGGCTGTGGGCGCCAGGGCCGCATCGCGTTTCGCCAGGACCATTCTCGAACTTGGCGGCAATAACGCGATGATCGTCGCGCCGACGGCGGACCTGAAAATGGTACAAACGGCAGCCTTGTTTTCAGCTGTCGGCACTGCCGGCCAGCGCTGTACGTCCCTGAGAAGACTGATCGTACACAGCAGCATTTATGATCAACTGTTGCCGCGTTTGAAGTCCGCATATGCGTCGATTCGTATTGGCAACCCACTGGAAGCGTCTACGCTGGTCGGCCCGCTCATCGATAACGCCGCGTTCGGCGCCATGCAATCGGCGCTAAAGGCTGCCGCTGGCGACGGCGGTGTGGTCGTCGGCGGCGAACGGGTACTGGATAAGGAAAATCCCGACGCATTTTACGTCAGACCGGCTCTGGTCGAAGTCGCCTCGCAGACGCCAACGGTGTGTCACGAAACGTTTGCGCCCATCCTCTACGTGTTGCGCTACGAAAATTTAACTGAAGCCATCGCCTTGCAAAATGCCGTACCGCAGGGGCTGTCGTCGTCGATATTTACCAGTGACATGCGTGAAGCTGAGATGTTTCTATCAGCCTCGGGCAGCGATTGTGGTATTGCCAACGTCAATATTGGCACGTCTGGCGCAGAAATCGGTGGCGCGTTTGGTGGCGAGAAAGAAACCGGCGGTGGCCGAGAGTCTGGCTCCGACAGTTGGAAGGCGTATATGCGCCGCGCGACCAACACCATCAATTACTCGCGTGAACTGCCGCTCGCACAGGGAATCAAGTTCGATATTTGATTTGCCAGTCGCATCAGTTGTAAGGACTTCATTTGGCGCACGACCCATACCTCACGCGGCGAAAGTGTGCGGGTGCTCTGCGCGCTGGTGCCGTGCCCAACTCACCATAATTTGAAGGAGAATTACCAATGAAAAAGACGATCCTGAACACTTTGCTCGGCTCGCTTGCTGTTTCCATGTTTGCGCTGTCGATGCCGTCGTTCGCCGACAAATGGACGCAAGAAGATACCGAGCGCTTCATCGCCAAGTACGATGTAAATAAGGATGGCATGCTTTCGAGGGTTGAAGTTATGAAACGTGCCGCTGAAATGTTCGACAAGATGGATACGGGTAAAAAGGGCATGCTCGATGACAAGAAAGCCATGGCATTTCTGCTGGAACTGCAAAAAAGCGACGGTGCGCCAAGCGGCTACATGATCTCGAAGGCAGACATGATGAAGAAAATCGAAACGGCCTTTGATAAGCTCGATGCAGCCAAGAAAGGCATGCTGGAAAAGAAGCAGGCAGACGCCTTCCTGCGCGAACTCATGATGGGCGGCATCTAGACTTGCTGTAGTACCCTCTGTGAGGGACGGTTGTGCCGCCGTCGGGAAGATGGGCTTCCCAAGGGCGCGGGGCTGGTGCGAAACAAATCCCCGCGTCCACCTTGCCGTTTGGGGCCATTCCGGCCTGAAAGGCGCGCAGAATATAGACTTACGTAAAAGTTTGTCATTTCGAACCCGGCCTTTTCGGGTGAGAAATCTGCTGTTTCCTGGCGCAATACAAAAACAGATTTCTCGCTGTGCTCGAAATGACAGTGATTTATTTCGATGCCGTCTCGCGGCAACCCTTAATACTTCGCATGATTATCGTTATGGCGCAAACGCTGCGACTTCCGCTAAATTTCCGACGCCAACTGACTCGCCAATCCCACATAACTCGCCGGCGTCAGCGCCAACAGCAGTTTCTTGTCGGCATCCGGAATCGTTAGCCGCTCAATAAACGCACGCAGCGAGTCACGCTCGATGCCACCTTTACCGCGCGTGAGTTCCTTTAGTTGTTCATAGGCATCGTCGATGCCATATTTGCGCATCACAGTTTGAATCGGCTCGGCGAGCACATCCCAGCTGGTATCCAGATGCGAGGCGATCTTCACGTGATTGACTTCGAGCTTGTCTAGGCCACGCGACAATGAGTCGTAAGCCAGCAGGCAATACCCCAGCGCAACGCCCATATTGCGCAGCACGGTGGAATCGGTAAGGTCGCGCTGCCAGCGTGAAATTGGCAGCTTCTCGGCCATGTGACGCAGCAAGGCGTTGGCGAGCCCGAGATTGCCTTCCGAGTTCTCGAAATCGATCGGATTGACTTTGTGCGGCATCGTGGACGAGCCGATTTCACCGGCTTTGGTGATCTGCTTGAAATAGCCCAGCGAGATATAGCCCCAGATATCGCGATTGAGGTCGATCAGTATCGTATTGGTGCGCGCGAAAGCGTCGAACAATTCCGCCATGTAATCGTGCGGCTCGATCTGGATTGTGTAGGGATTGAACGCAAGGCCAAGGTCTTCCACAAAGCGCTTGCAGAAAACCGGCCAATCGAGTGCGGGATAGGCCGATAGATGGGCGTTGTAGTTGCCGACGGCACCGTTGATTTTCCCCAGCATTTCGATGCTGGCAAGCGCCGTTTCCCCGCTCGCATCGCGTATGTCTTTGGCAAGCGTATTTGCATCCAACTGCGAAGGCAAATTTTGAAATTCAATACGAAAATTCTCGATCTCCGGCGGCCGGTAAGCCCTCGCCGAAACCGTCACCTTAGTCGTTGCGAGCAGTTTACTCTGCTCATCCGGACTAGCCGCCACAAGCGAAGAATCACCCGTCGTGATCGACACCG
>JANMZU010000849.1:0-1966 GCA_031383585.1 Betaproteobacteria bacterium | reverse complement strand
GGCCAAGGTACAGGGGAATAGTTTTTTCCTGGAACCGAATCAGCAGACGCTGCCTGCTTTGACATCGGTGTCACAGTGGATATTGGCGCAGCAGTATGAGGCGTCGGCTGTGAATACCTTTCTGCAAATTGCTGACTATTATCTAATCGCGCACGCGCTTGCTGGGCCGCATGTGATCGTGACGCACGAGATTCCATCCGATTCGAAGCGAAAAATCAAGATTCCCAATGTGTGTATTGGTCTCGGAATTCGCTATCTGAATCCGTATGAAATGCTCCGCCGCGAGCAAGCAAAGTTCATCCTCGGCTGAATGGCCGGCGATAGACGCGAAGATTTTCAATGGAATTCCGTATCGCCGACACGTTTACAGACAGCCTTGCGCGATTGACGGGCGAGGAACAGAAGACGGTCAAAACTACGGTCTTCGATCTTCAGGTTAACCCTGCCAATCCGGGCAACGGTTTCCACAAGCTCGACAAAGCAAGAGATAAAAATTTCTGGTCTGTTCGCGTAAGCCGCGACATCCGTATCATCGTTCACAAGACGCAGAGCAGTTTGTTGCTTTGCTATGTCGATCATCACGACAAAGCGTATGACTGGGCGGAACGCCGCAAGCTTGAGACGCATCCGATCACCGGCGCGGCACAGTTGGTTCAGATTCGCGAGACGGTTCAGGAGATTGTGGTTCCCGCTTACGTCGAGGCACCTCTGCGTGCACTCGTGCAACTCCCGCTGTTCGCGCATGTGGCGCGAGAAGACTTGCTGAGTTACGGCGTGCCGGAGGAGTGGCTGAAGGATGTGAGCGCGGCGACGGAGGATTCGTATCTGACGCTCGCGGAGCATTTGCCGGCGGAGGCGGCCGAGGCATTGCTTCAACTGGCTACCGGCGGTAAGCCCACCGCGCGCGTGGCCGCCACGGCGGTAACCAATCCATTCGATCACCCGGATGCGCAGCGCCGTTTCCGCATCATGACAAATGTGGACGAGCTAGGACGCGCGCTCGAATTTCCCTGGGACAAATGGACCGTATTCCTGCACCCAGACCAACGCCAGGTGGTGGAGCGCGAGTATTGCGGCGCGGCTCGCGTTTCTGGTTCTGCAGGCACAGGCAAGACCATCGTTGCGTTACACCGGGCGGTGCATCTGGCGCGCAGCCATCCCGATGCACGCGTGCTGCTGGGGACATTCTCGGACATTCTGGCCAATGCGTTACTGAGCAGGTTGAAGCGGCTCGTCTACAACGAGCCACGCCTGATTGAACGCATCGACGTGCATTCGATTGACGCAATCGGTGTGCGACTGTTCAAGGCGCATATCGGCCCGGCGAATATTGCCAAACGGGAAGTGATTGTTGAATTGATCAAGGACGCGCTTAAAGCGAACCCCGATCACAAGTTCAGCCTGCAATTCGTTGTTGCCGAGTGGGAGCAAGTGGTTGACGCCTGGCAATTGGAGAGTTGGGCCGCGTATCGGGATGTGGTTCGGCTGGGCCGCAAAACGCGCTTGCCTGAGCCGCAGCGCGCAATGCTTTGGTCGATCTTCGAACATGTGCGCGCGGCACTTGCGCGGCAAAAGCTGGTCACGTATTCCGGACTCTTCAGTAAGCTAACGCCGTTTGTTGCCAGGCTTAAGAACCCGCCATTTGATTTTGTTGTCATCGACGAGGCGCAGGATATCGGCATTGCGCAGCTGCGATTCTTGGCAGTACTCGGGGCGCGTCGCGCGGACAGTTTGTTCTTCGCTGGTGATCTAGGGCAGCGAATCTTCCAGCAACCATTTTCGTGGAAGGCACTCGGCGTCGATATTCGCGGACGCTCCCGCACGTTGCGGGTGAACTACCGCACGTCACACCAGATTCGTATGCAGGCAGATCGCCTGCTGGGTCCGCAGGTTTCAGACGTGGACGGCAATACTGACGAGCGCGGCGATACGGTGTCCGTCTTCAATGGCCCGCCACCAACAGTCT
>JANMZU010000834.1:0-1914 GCA_031383585.1 Betaproteobacteria bacterium | reverse complement strand
TTTTTCTGCGGCCACGGTGTGTTTAAGAATGAAGTGCAAAGCGTCGAGCACATAAACATCCATCGATCCACCGGACGTGTCTGCGATGGTCGAACGAGGTAGCTGCACAAAAATAATGTTGGCGTCCGCTGCAGGATCCGGTTTGTCAAGCTCGGGCTTCAGGGGATCCGGCCAACCACAGGCAATGTCCATCACGGCTGCACCATGTGTCCATTCCCTCCGCATGGTGTGGTACGCGACATACTCATAGCAATATTCCTCGTCACCCGCAAGCGTCGCGAGTCCGAGCGCTTTGTCAGCCGGCTCCGAAAATTCGGCTGGCCGCAATAATGCACCATACGGCACTGTCTCTCGTTGCCATCGACCACCTAAACCAGGAAAGTTTTTTCGTTCAGAGTCTTGATCCCACAACAGTTTCACTCGTGATTTAACGTCCGGTGCAGCAGCGGCTGACGCACGAAATTTCGGGTGTGCAAACGGACAGCCGTGGTCGATAAACGCTACGATGTTTTTCTCAAGCGACACGATTTCCTGCGTGGCAGGCTTATCAACGCTTTCGCCAAAAGGGAGGCCGCCGTCGCTCGACGAGCGCGCCGCGAACGCCGGAATAACACTGAAAACTCCAGGCAACGTCGAGAGCGAAGCAATCTGCGCCGCAGTGACCGCCACGAGCACAAACCGGCTTTTTCCCGCCTCGCCAGCAGACCGCAATCGAATGCCGCCGAGAAGTTCATCGTGATTGGCACCGACAAGCTTCTTGACTGACTCATGAGTAAGGTCAAGTTCTAGGCCGAACAAATAAGTCGCATCTGGTTCTTTTACGCCATTCGCCTCCGGCGCATTTGCTTGAGCAGCGCGTCGTATGTCTCCTGACATCTGTAGCCAGTCGAGATACGGACTGACCAGCGCGGTGGGGGTACTTTTTTTCGCCTCGGGGACGCGTTTCTTCAACCATTGAGCTGTACTCACAGTTATGCCGTCCAACCGATTGCGGCAAGCTCCTTGCGAGCGGCATTCCAAAGATGTGCCGTCACCGCTCCAGTCTTAATGGAGCCTTTCACGCTGTCGTCACGCGAAGACCCTACACCGGCTATTGCACGCGTAGACCGATCCCCAGACAAATCTTCTACCCAGTTAGCGAACGAATGATCCGCGCCGTTGTTAGCACTGCCATCAAACTGATACTTCGCAACCACACCGCCATCATTCTCAGTGCCGAGCGCAGCGAATAATTCTGCCAATGCGCAGCCGAGCATCACCCCCGCGGCGGCGTCAATCGGGAAGTGCACCCCCGCGATCACGCGGTTGTCTGAAATTCGCTTCACCAATCGGGCTAGCTGCGGTGCGAGCAACGTGCGCCCCGAAGCGCTGGCAAGCAGGAGCAACAATTCGGCAACCAGCGTCGCCTCAACCGCGTGGCCCATCGGCAAAGCGCCGTGCGACGGCGTTTGAATGATCGGCTGAACCAGCGGTGACAGCTCATTCGGTCGCGGGCAGGCGAGCAATTGTTTGAATTGATGCGTGATGAAGCTACCGGCCACGAGGCATGCTCCGATCAGTTCAAAAGTACGCGGCGCGTTCTCGGCGGTCAGCCCGGTAATGGCAGACCAATACGCGTAGGGCGGCGTGATTTGACTGAGTACTTCGGCGGTGCGATCACCGCGCTGCCGGGTGCGCGCGAAGACCAATTGCAATTGCATCGTGCGAAGCACTTCGAGCGACGGCGAAGTCATCGTTACCAGTTCAACCGGCTTATCGCTGCGCGTGACCATTTTTGCCTTGCCTGCAGCATCCGATGTCACGGACACGTGGTCAAGCAGCTCCGTCACCACCAGCACCTGACGCACGCCCGCGTCACGTCGGTTGATGTTGCTGGGGCTGACCGGATTTACCGGTTTCCAGAGCGAAGCAGCC
>JANMZU010000821.1:0-2071 GCA_031383585.1 Betaproteobacteria bacterium | reverse complement strand
GCCGGTCTCGAACAGCATCGAGAGCATTTTCCGCCAGAGGGTCAGTGCGGGCACGGTCTTGAACAGCTTCATTTCACCGCGTGCGGCCTTGGCCTCGTAGCCGGTGTAGGCTTCTTCGAATGCCTTGCCGAATTTGTCGTGCAGATCCGGGCAGTTCGATGGTGAGAACAACGTCCAGTTGCCCGCTTCCATCACGCGGCGCATAAACAGATCCGGAATCCAGTTGGACGTATTCATGTCATGGGTGCGACGACGGTCGTCACCGGTGTTCTTCCGCAGTTCGAGGAACTCTTCGATATCGAGGTGCCAGGTTTCCAGATAGGCACAGACCGCGCCTTTGCGCTTGCCACCCTGGTTTACGGCCACTGCGGTGTCGTTCACCACTTTGAGGAATGGCACTACGCCTTGCGATTTGCCGTTGGTGCCCTTGATGTAGGAACCCAATGCGCGCACCGGCGTCCAGTCGTTGCCGAGGCCACCGGCGAACTTGGAGAGTAGTGCGTTTTCTTTCAGTGCTTCGTAAATGCCATCCAGATCATCCGCCACCGTGGTGAGATAGCAGCTGGAAAGCTGCGAGCGCCGCGTGCCGGAGTTAAAGAGGGTCGGCGTGGACGACATGAAATCGAAGGTGGAGAGAATGTTGTAGAAATCGATGGCGCGCTTTTCGCGCTCGACTTCATTCAGGGCCAAGCCCATCGCGACGCGCATGTAAAACGCCTGCGGCAGCTCAATGCGGACTTCGTCGATGTGAATGAAGTAACGGTCGTAGAGCGTCTGCAGACCGAGATAGGTGAATTGGTTGTCACGTTCGGCATTGAGAGCGGCGCCGAGCATTTTCAGGTCGTACTGGGCCATGCGCTCGTCGAGCAGCTCGGCTTCAATGCCGCGCTTGATGAAATTGGGGAAGTAATCCTGATAGCGCGTAGCCATCTCGGAAGGCATCACTTCTTCACCGAGGATTTCCTTGCGGATCGAATGCATCAGGAGGCGCGATGAGACTTTGGTGTATGCCGGATCTTTTTCGATCAGCGCGCGGGCGGCCATGGTGGCGGCTTTAAAGACTTCTTCCTGCGGTACGCCATCGTACAAATCGCGCAGGGTCGCTTCGAGAATCTGCTTCGGGTTCACGAATTCGCCCAAACCGGCACAGGCCGATTCGATCAGCGTGGACAATGCGGCGACGTCGAGCGGTACGTGTCCGCCATTGATGCTGACGTTGATGCCGATATCTTCTGCGGCATTATCGGGTGCATTCAGCCTGGCGCGTTCTTCTGCGCGCTCGTGGGTACGCTTCTCGCGATAGAGCACATAGGCTCGCGCGACCTCGTGCGCACCACCGCGCATGAGGGCGAGTTCGACTTGATCCTGCACCTCTTCGATATGAAAGGTGCCGCCCGAAGGCTTGTGACGCATCAGAGAATTGACCACGGCGGCGGTGAGCTGCTGCACCATGTCGCGCATGCGAGCGCTGGCGGCTTCGTGGCTACCATTGACCGCGAGAAAGGCTTTAGTCAAGGCGATAGCGATTTTGTCCGGCTGAAACGGTGCGACAGAACCATTGCGACGAATGATCTTGTAGTCAGCATAGCGCGCTTCGGCGCTACCGCCGCTCATGGCGGAGGTTGCAGAAAGGGGGAACGCGGGATTCGTCGTATTGATATCTGAGGCGACGCGCATAGTAGGGGCTCCTGTTAATTTTTTTGTATTAATTTCAATTACTTAATCACCAAACACTAAAGAGCTGTGGCAATTTCTGCCGACTGGAGCCTTTGATCGCGGCAGCCGAATCCGGTGTTATCCACAACTACTACACCGGGTGTCCCAACCTTATGCGGAAATTGGGAACAGAAGTATCCACAAGCCACACAACATCTAGTGCCTGCGTGAGCTAGGCAGCACTATATCGTGCGCTTTCACGAAATTGCAACAGGAATTTATTTGATCTAAATTCACGAATAAAAACAACGCTTTAAAGCGTGTAAACCGCCCAAAAACGTGCGGAACACTTAAAGTGAATTATTAAGATTCTGAAGGCCCAACAAATACGCGGTTTCCGGAGCAAAAACCGCTG
>JANMZU010000779.1:0-3211 GCA_031383585.1 Betaproteobacteria bacterium | reverse complement strand
CGATCACCGTCTCGCGCGCCTATCAGGAACTCGCGGATGCGACGCTTGTGGAAAAACGAAGGGGAATTGGTATGTACGTGACCGATGGCGCGCGCGAAAAACTGATCGTCAGCGAGCGAGAGCGTTTCCTGCAAGAGGAGTGGCCGCAGATGGTCGAACGTATTCGGCGCCTCGGCATGAACACTGCGGAATTATTGAACGCCGCCAATATCGGAGGTGCACTATGAACGCAGTCATTTCCGCCAAAGGTCTGACCAAACATTTTGGCAAAACCATTGCTGTCGACAATATCAGCTTCGACATTCCCGCCGGTCGCATCGTTGGCCTGATCGGGCCTAATGGCTCGGGTAAGACTACTGCGCTTAAGGCGATTCTCGGGCTCACACCGTTTGAAGGCACGCTCAATGTGCTGGGGCTTGATCCTCGCACGCAACGGGATGCGCTCATGCAGCAGGTGTGTTTCATCGCCGACGTGGCGATCTTGCCGCGCTGGCTAAGTGTCGGCAATGCAGTCGACTTCGTCGCTGGTGTGCACCCAAAATTTGATCGCGCCAAGGCTGAGCGCTACCTTGCCAGCACCAAGCTCAAGCCGTCGTTGAAGGTCAAGGAGATGTCCAAGGGGATGGTGGTGCAGTTGCACCTGGCGCTGGTGATGGCGATCGACGCCAAATTGCTGGTGCTCGATGAGCCCACGTTGGGGCTGGATATTCTTTATCGCAAACAGTTTTATCAGCACTTGCTCGAAGAATATTTCGACGAAAACAAAACCATCGTCGTCACCACCCATCAGGTGGAAGAGATCGAGCACATCCTGTCGGACCTCATGTTCATTCGCGACGGGAGGATCGTGTTGTCCTCAACCATGGACGACGTCGGCACGCGCTTTGTCGAGGTGATGGTGTCGGCTGAAAAGGCGGATGCCGCGCGTGGGTTGAAGCCGATCGACGAGCGCCAGGTATTCGGCAAATCGGTGATGCTTTTCGACGGCGTGCCGCGCGAAACTCTGGCGGCACTCGGTGAGGCACGTACCCCCGGCATTGCCGATATTTTTGTGGCCACCATGAAAGGAACCTACGCATGAACACATTTAAATGGCTGCTCAAGCGCGAGTTCTGGGAGCACAAGGGCGGCTTCCTCTGGCTGCCGATTATCGTCGGCGCGCTGATGATCGCGTTCACCGTCATCTCGTTGGCCATCGCGGTATCGGGTGTCAAAGGCGGCATGGAAATCAATGGCGTGGCCGTGAGCTCGTTCGCCGATATTGTCACGCCCGAGAAGCGCGCCGCGTTTGCTTCGGCGATTGTCGGCAACTATACGAAATTGACGATGCCGATCATGATCGCTTTCGGTGCCTGCGTGTTTTTCTTTTGTCTCGGCGCGCTGCACGACGAACGAAAAGACCGTAGTGTGCTGTTCTGGAAATCGCTTCCTGTTTCGGACGCCGAAACGGTCTTGTCCAAGGTCGCGATGGCTATCGGCGTTGCTCCGCTGATTGCACTGGCAGCGGCTAGCGCGACAGCCATCGTCACGGCTCTGCTGATTTGCAGCGCCTCGGCGATAGCCGGTGTGAACATTTTTGCCGAAGTGCTCAGCGATCCTGCCACCTACCTTGCACCGTTGCAGTTGGTGGCGATGCTGCCGATCTACGCGCTATGGGCGCTGCCGGCAATCGGCTGGTTGCTGATGGTGTCGGCGTGGGCGCGAAGCAAGCCATTACTCTGGGCGATTGGGGTGCCGCTGCTGACCGGCGCATTGCTCAGCTGGGCGAATGGCATGTTCCGATTCGACTGGAACATGGCCTGGTTCTGGAAAAACATCGTTGGTCGGTTGCTGGGCAGCATCTTGCCAGGTGCCTGGTTTTCACAGCAAGGGCAAGGCTTAGCCGGCCCTGCAGACGCGGCCACATCGGGAGTGCTCGGCCCAGCACTGTCGCATTCGTGGCTGTTACTTGCAGATGCGAATATCTGGATAGGTGCCGCTGCAGGCGCGGCGATGATTTATGCGGCGATTCGGCTACGCGGCTGGCGTGAAGAGGGCTGATGGCGGCAAGGAATCGTCGCGCGTGCCACCGAACCGGCAAGAAGTATTTTTGAGCCCGTTCCCCTCACCTGCATTGCGCGCATGCCGCTGTATAGGAATGCCGTTTGGTGGACGCGGAGTACACTCCGCGCCCACCAAACCCCTGGCTGGTAGTCAGCCCTTTTTCCGCGCCCAAATTTTCGCAATGTAGGGCAATGCATCCGGGAACTCGCAGGCTGTGTTCCCGGGATCAAACGCTACCGGCCCAATGCGGCGGACGGCGTCTTCAGCTGCTTTGCGCAACCTGGCGGAAGCGCCGCCGATGCCGATCAGCACGTACATCATGGTGCGTCTGGTCCAGTTCTCCGCGCCGTGGATATCGGCCTCGATGCGCTTCACGTAGTCTAACGCTGTCGCCTCATCGAGCGAGCTGCCCTCCTTGGCGCAGTGCCCCACCAGCGACCAGCCGGCACGTCGCAGCTTGGCGTCGGCCAACCACGCCTCGCGCAGCTTTGCCGCCATGCTGGTTCGGCTGACCAGTCCTGCCAGCGCTTCTGCGGTGGAAGAGTCTTTCACGCTTCCCGCCCAGGCCTTCAGTTCTTTTTCCGTGACGGCGCTGGCATCGGCCACCATGCAGGCCAGCAGCCGTGCGTCGTGATTGCCGCTTTTCCAAAGCTCAACCGCGAGGGCATGATCAATTTTGATGCGCTTCTGAATTTTGCCGAGGTCGCCGAACTTCACACCAAACATCGGCTCTGCCGCGCCGTGACGACACCACGTCTTGCGTGTTTGCTCAGTGCCGAGCGCCTCTAGTTCCAGCATGGTTTCGTTCAGGTTCATGACATCCCCCAGGTTGATTCAGGCGATTAAGTATCTCCAAGACCTTGGATTTCGGCGCACCAGAAATTCGCTACATCGCACTTCGAAATGGCCTGCTCAAAAGACCTGACGCGTAATGACGCGACTGGTCCTGACGCCGTTAACCGTATAGCTCATGGTTCCATTGGCGGCATTGGTGAATGCAAAAGTGATATCGCCGACCAATATAGCCGGATTGACGTTCGTCCATGGCGAGGTCAACGCTGCGCCGCCAGTAAACCGATACAGCGGTGCGGTGCAGCCGGTCGCCGTGGCAGGGCAGTTGGTCGCGGCATACCAGATCGGGTTGCCGCTGGAGTCATACGTGTACCAG
>JANMZU010000744.1:0-2839 GCA_031383585.1 Betaproteobacteria bacterium | reverse complement strand
AATTCGCATCATCCGCAAGAATCAAGCCGTGCCCGCGCAGAGTCCGATAGGTCCCGGCGCATTCGGCTATGACGCAAGTTTCCGCACCACGGCCAACGAGTTTGACCCTGCACGTTCGCGCGCGCTGCTCGATATGTACGGATACATCGACCGCGACGGCGATGGCTACCGCGAAAATCCGGATGGCTCAAAACTGGAACTCGAGTTGGCGACGACACCTACGCAGCGGGACAAGCAGTTTGATGAGCTTTGGAAAAAGAGCATGGACGCCATTGGCATCAAATTGCGCATCAAGAAGGCGAACTGGCCGGATCTGCTCAAGGAATCACGCGCAGGCAAACTGATGATGTGGCAATTAGGCTGGTCGGGCCCGTATCCCGACGCCGAGGCTTTCTTCGTCATGCTCTATGGCCCCAACAGCGGTCAGGCGAATCACTCGCGTTTCAGAAATGCAGCCTTCGACCGCCTGTTTGAAAAGGCTCGCATGACGCCGCCTGGTCCGGAGCGCGCCGCAATCTATCGCGAAATGACGCGCATTTTTCTGGTCTACTCACCTTGGAAGTTGGGCGGAAACCGTTTGTTGACCGATCTGTCTCAACCGTGGGTCATTGGCCACACCCGACATCCAGTAAATCGCGCGACGCTACGTTATCTGGATATTGATCTTGAATTGCAAAGCAAGCTGAAAAAATGACATCGAGCAAATTATTGAAGCAGCTCGCCTTTTTTTGCGCGTCGCTGTTGTTGAGCACCGCCAGCAGCTATGCGGCAGACAAAGTGAAGACGAGTCGTTTTGCATTCCTTATCGCCGAGACCAGTTTTGACCCGGCCAAAGTGTCGGACCTCTATTCGAACATCATTAACGAAGCGATTTTCGACTCGCCTCTCACCTATGATTTTCTCGCCCGTCCGGCCAAGCTGATACCCAATACCACCGTTGCGATGCCTGAGGTGACGGACAACGGCAAGACCTATACATTCAAATTCAAGCCGGGCATCTATTTTGCTGACGACCCGGCATTCAAAGGTGCCAAGCGCGAATTGACGGCGTACGACTACGCGTATAGCTTGAAGCGGCTCTACGATCCTAAGCTGTCGTCGCCCTGGCTGTGGTACGTGGAAGGGAAGATTATTGGCGGCGATGAAGCGATGGCGGCGGCTAAGAAGGCCGGCAAATTTGACTACGACGCGCCAGTGGCCGGCATTGAGACGCTGGACAAGTACACCCTGCGAATCCGCCTTAAGGAGACCGACTACAACTTCATCTACATTTTCGGCACTGTTCAGACTGGCGCGGTCGCGCGTGAGGTTATCGAAGCCCATGCTGCCGATCCTGGGGCGCATCCCGTCGGCTCTGGTCCGTATCGACTGGTCGAATGGAAGCGCTCGCACAAAATGGTGCTGGAAGCCAACCCTGGCTATCGCACACACTTTTACGAGTCAGATCCGGGCAATGACGCCGGCATGCAAGAGATTTACCAGCAGATGAAAGGCAAAAAATTGCCGCAAATTCAACGCGTCGAAGTGACCGTGATCGAAGAATCACAGCCGCGTTGGCTGGCTTTTCTAAACGGCGAAACCGACTACGCGAACGCGCCCAATGAGTTCGCTGGATTCGCGTTTCCCGGCGGAAAACTTGCTCCCAATCTTGCCAAACAGGGCATGCGTGGCCAACAGTTCGTTGAGCCGGACCTCGTCTATACGTATTTCAATATGGAGCACCCGGTTGTTGGCGGATATGCGCCAGAGAAAGTCGCGCTGCGACGCGCAATGTGGCTGGGTTACAACATCAACGAAGACATCAGCGTCATTCGCAATGGCGGGGCGGTGAAGGCCGAATCGCCTATTCCACCGGGCGTCGCGGGCTACGAGGCTGGGTTCAGGAATCCTTACAGTGAATACAATCCAGCAAGGGCAAGGGCATTGCTCGATATGTACGGCTATATCGATCGCGATGGTGATGGCTACCGTGAGAATCCTGATGGTTCCAAGCTCGTCATCGAGAAATCTTCGGAGCCCGACACCACCACCAAGCAGTATGACGAACTTTGGCGAAAAAATATGGACGCCATTGGCTTGAAGCTAGTGTGGAATAAGGCCAAATGGCCCGACCTGAACAAGCAGTCGCAGCTGGGTAAGTTGGCAATGTGGCAGTTGGCATGGGGCGCAGATTATCCTGATGCGGAAAATTTTTACCAAAACCTTTACGGGCCCAACATCGGACAAAGCAACCGCGCAAAGTTCAATCTGCCCGCCTTCGACAAACTCTACGAGCAAGCCCGTCTTATCCCGCCGTCGCCGGAAAGAAACAAGATTTATGGCGAGATGGCACGGCTGGTGTCGGCGTATGCGCCATGGATTCCGAACGTGCATCGCCTGCGCAGCGATGTCATTCAGCCTTGGGTAATCGGCTATATCAAGCACCCGATATTGAATGCGCCATGGCTTTTTATGGACGTGGATGAGACCAAACGGCCACAACGCTGACTTGGGACCGGGATGTTCGTGAAGCTATAATGGCGCAGCTTTTTTTGTTCAGAAATCAGGCGGTTCATCTGGCTTATCTGTAGCGGGGCGGGATTGTATACAAAACGGCCGTCCTTTTAAGGGTCTAGCACTGGCGCGGTTTTCTGGGCGCTTATGCTCCAGAAAGCTCGTCAAATGGCGATCTACGTGTGTGGTACCGTAGGTTATTTTCTAACGCAGGGGAGTGCGATGTGCGTTTGCTGGTAACGAGAAAATGCCACGGTCGGATTTTTGGTTCGCTGATTGCGGCCATTGCCGCAGCCTTGCTGCTGCTGTCGGCGCCCGCACATGCGGTCGAACAAAAGACCCTCAA
>JANMZU010000729.1:0-2826 GCA_031383585.1 Betaproteobacteria bacterium | reverse complement strand
ATGAGCGGCCAGATGGCGGATATGAAAATGACCCATATGGCTGCGGGGTTTGCAGCCTTAAACACCAGCAGCCCAATCGGTAACCAGGCAAGCGGCGATACCGGCCGTAGCAGGCTGATGATTGGCGAGAGCATGCCATTGAGGAACGCGACCCGGCCAATCAGGAAGCCGATCGGAATGCCGATGACGGCGGCCATGCCGAAGCCGATACCAACGCGTTTCAACGAAGCGAGGATATTCCAGCCAATGCCCTGATCATTCGGACCTTTCTGATAAAACGGATCGCTGAATAGTTGCACCGCTGAGGCCCAGGTTTTCGCAGGGCCCGGCAGATTGGGGCTCGACCCGGCGATAATCGCCCAAACGCCGATGAACATCAGCATCCCCAGTAGCGGTGGTAGAAACACCATGGTCCATTTCATGATGGCGGCCTTCATGCTGCTCCCAGGTTTGGCAACGACGGCGAGCTTCGGCGGCTTTGCCGCAGCAATACCGATCGCCGGCGGCGTGTCGACGAGAATTTCATTGGCAACAATGCTCATGGCGATTTCCGATCTGGCCGTTGACTACGCTTTGATCTTGAATGAGGCAGCGTATTTCTTTGGATCTGCTCCATCCCAAACAGCGCCGTCGATCAGCTTCGAAGTACGCAGGTCCGACTTTGGCACCGGCACTTTAGCCATCGCCGCCGCATCCTTGTAAATCGCAATCTGGTTGACCTGCCTGGCAACGGCTAGATAGTCAGGATCGTCCTTTAGCAAACCCCAGCGCTTGTGCTGAGTGAGGAACCACATGCCGTCGGAAAGGTACGGGTAGTTGACCGTACCCTCACTGTAGAACTTCATGTAGTCCGGGTCTTTCCATTTCTTGCCGATGCCGTTGTCGTAGTCACCCGCAAGGCGCTGATCGATGACATCGACCGGACAGTTCACGTACGACTTGTCGGCGATGATTTCGGCAACTTTTTTGCGATTCGCCATCACATCAATAAACTTGCTCGCGTCGAGAATTGCCGCCGTCATGGCGCGAGCCGTGTTGGGATTCTGTTTGATCCACTCGGCGGTGGTGCCCAACGTTTTTTCCGGATGATCTTTCCAGATGCCCTGGGTGGTTTCGACCGTGAAGCCGATCTTGTCGTAAATGGCGCGGTTGTTCCACGGCTCACCAACGCAGAAGCCGTCCATGTTCCCTACCCGCATATTCGCTACCATCTGTGGCGGCGGTACGACGATGTTTTTTACGTCCTTGAATGGATCAATTCCGTAGGTCGCGAGCCAGTAATACAGCCACATCGCGTGCGTGCCGGTCGGGAATGTCTGCGCAAAGGTGTATTCCGCTTTGTTCTTGTCGATAAACGCCTTTAGCCCTGCACCGTCTCTAACGCCCTTTTCAGCGAATTTATTGGCGAGCGTGATGGCTTGGCCGTTGTGATTGAGATTCATCAGAATCGCCATGTTTTTCTTCGGGCCACCTATGCCGGTGTGCACGCCGTAAATCAGGCCATACAACACATGCGCAGCATCGAGCTCGCCATTGACCAGCTTGTCGCGCACACTGGCCCATGAGGCTTCTTTCGACGGTGTGATCTTGATGCCGTACTTTTCGTCGAACTTCATTACCGACGCGATGACCACCGAGGCACAATCGGTAAGCGGGATGAAGCCGATTTTTACTTCCTTCTTTTCTGGTGCGTCAGAGCCGGCCGCCCATGCCACTGAGCGCACACCCGGCGGAACGATCGCCATCAGCGCTGCTCCACTGAGCACACCACCGGTTGCGCGGATGAAATCACGACGTGAGGGCTGCACCGCCGGCAATTCAATCGCGACGTTGTCCCTGATCGTAGGCTTGCTTGATTCATGATCCATCCTGATTCTCCAAAGATTGAAAAAAATTAAGGCGTAATAAAAAAGCGTCCGAGCGGGAATGCCTGTCATGCGTGGCGATCAATCGCGCACGTTGACAATCATTTCTGCTCGGACGCCGTTGTCCGTTTTGCGCATCTGCGTTGATGCGCACCTCAAACTAACTCAGCAAGTTCGGTGCCACTGCATTGGCAATGGTTAGTCCGTTGATTTATTGGAGTAATTTGCTCAGCTACCAAATTGGTGTGTTTTCATCTGACCGCCGAACGCACCAAAATCGTGGTGCATGCATGTTGCAATGCACCATAAAGGAACGGCAGCCGAGCGACAACGCATCAACTTATCAGACTGGCCATTTCAATAACGCGTGTTGCTGCATCAGCCATCTTGATCCCGCGATCCATCGCGAAGCGCCGCAGCAGCTGGAATGCCTCGTCTTCCCCAATATTTTTCTGTTTCATCAAAATGCCCTTGGCCCGCTCTACGTCTTTCCGTCCGGCTAATTGCGTCCTGGCGTCTGCCAGTTCCTGCTTCAGGCTTTGTTCGGTGGCGAAGCGCTCGACGGCGACCTCAAGTATCGGCTGCAGTCGCGCTTCGGATAGTCCATCCACCACATAGGCGGAAACACCCGCGCGAATCGCTGCGCGTATCGTTGCGCTGCTGCGGTCACCGGAAAACATCACAATCGGATGCGGACGATCCCGCGACACGAAAGCGAGGCTTTCGAGCGAATCACGCGACGGTGATTCGGTATCGATAATGATGACGTCCGGCGAAATCGCCACGACGGCGTCATATATTTCCAGCGTAGAGGCCAGCAGCGATACCACTTTGCAGCCGTTAGCCTCGAGCGCGGCACGCACGTCGGCCGCGCGGTCCGGATCTTCATCGACCAGCATGACATTTAGGCTTGGCGGCTTTCGTGGCTTCATGTTGAAGGTATAAGCAAGCGGCGTACCAT
>JANMZU010000717.1:0-5745 GCA_031383585.1 Betaproteobacteria bacterium | reverse complement strand
GGCAAGATTCACTTTTACCAGTACACCGGCAACCGGGCCAGGCAGATTGAAGCGCTCGACGGTATACGCCAAAGGCAGCTGTTGGCCCGACAGTGGCGCCGAGATAACCGGTGCGACATCCCGCGTCGTTGCGCAGCCGGTGAATGCAATGAAGGCCGTGAGAGCAAGCAGTTGTCGATATTTCATGTGTACGCTTTCAATCAACTATTCACACCAAACTCCAGCGCTGGCGAGCATCTCCGGGCGAAACGCTTCGGAGAAGGTCGTCAAATGGCGATCCGCGTGCTCAGCAACATCGCATTACCTGCCCTTGGCAATCGCATGTCGATGAAGTGCGGTGAGGATTTTCTCCTCGTACCGGTAATGCGCGGAATACTTCCCGCCATCTGATTCCGGATCAAAACCTGGCCCACCGACGAGAAAAATCATGCCTTCCTTCTTGCCTCGATCAAACACCATCGCGGATGTCAGCCCCCAAGCATCACCCGTATGGCCCTGCGCCCTGAAGCCACTTTCAACCAGACGATCACCCCCACCTGCGCCAGTGACATCCAGAAAATGCTGGTTACCAAGGCCCCAGGCGTTCATGGCGTTTTGGTGCCCGCCGTAACCATTGCTACCGTTCTTCAGGTCAGCGCTATACCGCCACTGCTGCGCGAGCATCAGGTCAACCGACGCTTTCTGCAGAATCTGCTTGCCATCATGCTTGCCGTCATTTATAAGCATCAGCATGATCTTGCCCAATCCCGCTGCCGATAACCGGCAATTACCCTGCGGTCCGAACAGGGTGCCATTAGTGCCGATCTTGTAGTCTGCGAACGCGCGGGGGACCGGTGCCTCAATCACGTAATCATCCACCTGAACGACCCACGGACCGGCAGGATTCCAGATCTCCTTACCGTCGACATCGGTGCGTTTCCGGTAAAGCGTTGCCGTATTGTCGAGATCAACCCTGGAAAAGTCAGCGGGATGAAAACCACCGCGCAAATCCATCGGGTCGAGAATCAGGCGGCGCATCAGGCGATCAAATCGCTCGCCAGTGGCGCGCTCCATGATTGTGCCGATCACCCCCCATGGAAAGTTGGCGTATTGAAAATAAGCACCGGGCTTGGCATTGGTTGCCCAGGCTTGCCCCTTGTCAAAAAGTCGTCCGCCGGGCAACAGGACTTCCTTCAGGTCGACATTGAGTTTGGCTTCCCAGTAGTAACCGCCATCATCACGCAGCGATGAGGTGTGGGATAGCAACATGCGTAAGGTAATCGGATCATCCGGGAAACTCGGATTGCGCAGCCTGTAGCCGAGATACTCACTGACATCGGTATCCAGCTTTACCTTGCCTGCCTCTATCAGCTTCATCACACCCAGCGTGGTGACGAGCTTGGAAATGGACGCCATGCGATACATCGTCAAGTCGTTCGCGAGTCGGCTGTTGCTACCGTTCTTTTCGTCTATGTAACGGCGGCCAAACTGCTGCTGATAAACGATTTTGCCTCTGCGCACAGCGAGCACTGACAGGCTTGCCAGCGGACGCGCCGCATCGTTAGTGATGGCTGCGAGCTCCGCATCCAGGCTCGCCATGGACGATTCGGTTTGAACTTGTTTGGGCGCTGCTGGTTGTGCGTTCACGCTGCCTCCAATCAAAATTGAGCACAGCATGATCGAAATAAGAACTACCTTGTCGGAATTGATCACCGATCTACCTCGCGTTTCCGCCAGGCGTATTAAGCACATCGAGCAATGCTGCCGTCTCCGCATCAGGCAAACCGTCGAAGTTCGCCGGCCGATATTTCATCTGGAATGCAGCGACCACGTTGCGCGTTTCCTTATCCAGTTCGCCATTTAGAGACACCAGGAAACCATGCTGGGCAAGATTGCGCTGGAACCACTCCACATCGGGAAGCTGCGCCTCAAAGCCGGGCCGTCTGCGCATCACTTCCCCGGTGTCTGGCCATTTCACCAATCCCTCGCTGGCGAGCCGCTTCCACGGGAAGCGTGGGCCCGGGTCAGGCTTGCGCTGCGGGGCGATGTCGCTGTGTGCCAGTACTCGATCAGGCGTGATGCCATGCTCTTTGACGATCTTCTTCACCAGCGCAATGACCGCATCGATTTGCGCCGACGGGAACTCGAACCACTGCGTGCCATCTGCCGTCTTCTTTGAACCAAGGTTGACGATCTCGATCCCGATGGAGCTGGCGTTAAGCTGTGTGTTGCCCTTCCAGTAGCTGACGCCCGCGTGATACGCCCGACGACTGTCATCGACTAGTCCGTAGATAGCCACTGGATTGTCATTGACGAGATAGTGGCTGCTGACCGGGCCCTCGGTGAGCCATTTGAGTGAGCCCTGAAATCCGCCCGCGGTGTAATGGATGATGAGAAACTGCGCGCGGCTATCCTGTCCCTTTGCGGTATAGCGAGTGTCGATGTGCGGCCCGCTGGCGCATCCGGCCAGCAACATGAGAAACACGCAAAGACCGCGCTTGATCATTTTGCCTTCACCTCAGCCGGTGTGGTGAGGACGTCGAGCAGCGCCGCCGTCTCAGCGTCAGGCAAGCCATCGAAACGCGCATTGCGGTACTTCATCTGGAACGCGCTTATTGTGTTCTGGGTGCGCTTGTCAAGTTCGCCGTTGCGGGGTACTGCGAAACCGTGTTGATCCAGTTTCTTCTGGAACCATGCCACATCCGGCAAATTTTGTTCGTAACCAGCTTGTTTCAAAGCGACCTTGCCAGCGTCCGGCCACGGCATCAATCCGGCATCAGCCAGCTGCTTCCATGGGAAGCGCGGTCCTGGATCGGTCTTGCGATCTGGCGCGATGTCGCTATGACCGAGTATGTGCTCGGGTTTGATGTTGTGTTCTTTGACGATTTTTTTGACCAATGCAATGACTTGATCCATCTGCGCCTGTGGATAGTCAAACCAGACGCGCCCGTTTGGTGTGTCGCGGAAACCGAGGTTGACAATCTCGATGCCAATGGACGCCGCGTTCAACTGAGCCGCGCCCCTCCAGTAGCTGATACCGGCATGGTAGGCGCGGCGATTTTCATCAACCAGCCGGTAGATGGTTGGCGGATTGTCGTTGACCAGGTAGTGACTGCTTACTTGCTCTTCGGTCAGCAGCCTGAGTGAGGTGGGAAAGTCCTCGGCGGTGTAATGAAGTATCAGAAACTGCGCGCGACTATCCTGGCCGACAGAGTTGTAGGTCCTGTCAATGTAAGGGGTGGCGCAACCGGTCAGCAGGCCAAGCAAAATGACGCACAACAGTTTCTTCATCAGGTGTTCCTCAATGAACCGCATTGGTTAATGATTTGGATTGGGCGGCAATTCGCGCCGCGGCAAAGTGTGCGTCACTAGTCTTGATCCTCAGTGACGTCGAGTCGGGGAGTGCAGCGCGCATTGACGCTGCAATCAGCGGATGCAGCTCCACAACCCTGCCCGATAGCGTGATCGGACGCGAACCAAAACGCAATGTCATCGCCTGCGCCAAACGTGCCAGCTCGACCCCCGCCGCCTTCAGAATGCCGGCTGCGATGGGGTCGGCATCGCCAACTGCGGCAACGGCGAGTGCCAGTTTGCCGATTTCACCTCGCGCGCTTTCACTGCCCGAGCCATAGACAAATTGCCGCGTGTCCGCCCACTCGTTTCCGCCGATGCGGCGAAAAATTTCTTGCGCCAATGGTGATTCATGCCAGGCACCGGGTCGCGCATCTTCTTCGCGCCAAATGTGCCGCATGGCCTCGCGAGCGATCCAGAATCCGCCGCCCGCGTCGTCGATGAGGACGCCACGCCCGCCTGCACGGTGCAGTGTGCCGGTGGCGTCGATAAACGCCGCCACCGAACCGGTGCCAGCGTAAACGACATACCCTTCACCGGGTGCATAAAGATCGTGGCAGGCGATCTCGATATCGCTAGCTAATGTCACTGCATCAACTTGCAGCCCAAGTGCGGCGGCGATCACGGCGCGCAAACTCTCGCCGTGGGTGCCCAAACCGGTGAAGCCCGCACACACTCGCAGCGGCGCACCATGTATGAGTGCCTGCGCGGCTAACACAGCAATTGTCTCGCGAACGTATTGCCTGCCGGGCTCGGTTGCCATCTGCAACCCAGAGAGTCCGGTAACGTGGCCTTCGGCAACCATTTCGCCAGCCGCGTTGGCGAGCGCCCAGCGCGTTTGCGTGCCGCCCGCGTCGATGCCGAGTCCGCAATTTGCAGGGGTTACTGCGCTGCTTGCCACCGTCATTTACCGGTCTCGGCTGGCCAGACTGCGCGCGCACTTTCAGTGCCAAAGCGATCCACTGCGAAGGCAATCACCCTATCTGGCCTCTGGTTGGCGTCACCGGAGGCAAAGTGGAATCTGACCGAGACCACATCAGCTCGTCCGGTGAGGCTCATGCCAGCGGTGTCAGTGACAAACCGCCAGGCGCCGCCGGCACGCACCCACGCCGCAAGTTGCCAGGCGTGCCCAGTCGGGCTATTGTCGAGACTGACGATGCTAATGGTGGTGACTCGTGAGACAGCGTCGGGTTCGACTTTCAGCAGCGGCGCTGCCGGTGGCGTGGCATTCAGCCAGGGGGCGGAAGGAACCAGCGCCTGCGTACTGTAAAGCGCGGTTTTCAGCTGATCGCTGACACCTTTGCGATTTTCCGTCAGGGCGACCATGCTGAAATGGACGTGGCCCTGCGCCATTGTTTTGGTGCGTGTCAGTGAAATCTTTTTGAGGACTTCATCAACCGGCCATGACTTTTCACTGCTGTCGATACGGCTGGTGAAAAGTCCCGGCCAGACGTGTCGCTTCATCTTGTTCTGGGCGAGCCAGTAGTCCAGCAAGGGCTCAAACGCCTGGGCGCGTTGCTCGATGGGCCAGTAAAGCTGTGGCACCAGATAGTCCAGCCAGCCGTTACGCAGCCAGAGCTCTGCATCTGCATAGAGCTTGTCGTATTGGCTAAAGCCGGTGATGCCGGGCGGTCGACGATCGGGACGGCCTATACCAAACGGACTGACACCAAATCGTACCCACGGCTTCGCACGATGAACGCTGGTGTAAATCTTCTCGATCAGCTGGTTGACGTTCTCGCGTCGCCAGTCAGCGCGGGCCAGACTGCCACCGAAAATCTGGTAGCGCTGCCACGAGGGATCGTCTGGGAAATCCTGCTCTACTGGCGGCGTGCTTGCGGCTATGGTTACCGGGTACGGATAAAAGTAGTCATCGACGTGCACGCCGTCGATGTCATAGCGCCGCACGACATCCATGATCACATCCAGCGTGCGCTGTGCCGCCGCCGACTCACCTGGATCCATCCACAGAAAGCCGCCGTAGCTTTTGACCAACTCCGGATTGGTATTGGCGAAGTGTGACAGCGCGTTGGGCGATTTTGCCGACGTATGACGTGCACGATAGGGATTGAACCAGGCGTGTAGCTCGATGCCGCGTTTGTGTGCTTCGTCTATCCACGTTTTCAGCGGGTCGTAAAATGGCTCAGGTGCCTTGCCCTGTTCGCCACTCAGATACTCGGACCATGGCTCAAGTGTCGAAGGATAAAGTGCATCCGCAGCCGGGCGAACCTGAAAAATAAGGGCGTTGAGGTTCAAGTCTTTCGCGCGCTCGATGATGCGAATGATTTCCTGTTTCTGTTGCTCAACGGGTAGCCCTTTCTTGCTGGGCCAGTCGATGTTGGCGACGGTGGCAATCCATGCGGCGCGAAATTCGCGTGGCGTAGGCGGAGGTTGGTTGGCGTCGCCGGTCGGCGC
>JANMZU010000715.1:0-6115 GCA_031383585.1 Betaproteobacteria bacterium | reverse complement strand
GCCGCTGAAATCCCTACCGATGCAAGTAGGAATTCATGCGGGGCCAGAAGGTGGCGTCAACGTCGGCAGCCGCGACTAGTTGACACCCTTCATCCTATCCAGCTTCGCCGCATACAAATCATGCTCCCTGCGCGTCGTGCTGAAATCCAGCGCGATCGCCATGTGCCGCTTCGACTCCGCCATCTCGCCCAGTCGTGCAAGTGCCACCGCCAGTCCAAAATGAAACTCATGGTTGTACGGATCGCGGGCGAGCTCGCGCTGGAACATGTCGCGAGCAGTTTTGAAATCACCTGCCTTCATCGCTTCAGAACCCAGCGTGAAAAAGTGAAACGGCGCATACGGCTGGCGGCGCTCCACTTTGACCATCAGGTCACGGGCCTCTGCAGCCCGGCCGGTCTCGTTGAGTACCATGGCAAGGTTTGACATGATCTGGCCATTGCCTGAATCACGCTCCAGTGCGAAGTTAAGTGCCCGCTCTGCCTGGACAAGATTGCCAGCGCGCCGATACACCACACCCAGCGTGTTATACGCGCTGAGGAACGTGGGGTCCTGGATGATCGCTTCGCGTGCCCACCAATAGGCGTCGTTGACCTGTCCCCGGGCCAGCGCTTCGGCGCCGCGGTTGTTCATGTACATGGCCAGCACTGTCTTCTCGGTGATGGCCCACGTGTGATAGCTCTTGTTGGCCTGTGGCGGATTGAAATCGATGGTGATCATGACGTTATCGTCGATGCGGCTTTTTATATCGTGATAGCGCTTGCCTACCGTCAGATTGACGTGCCCGATGGCAAAGAACATGCCGCCACTACGGCTCCAGGTTTCATCTACAAACACGCTCTGGAAATGCACCGACATTCCGAGCTCTCTCGCCAACGATGCCGTCATGATGACCAGCGAAAGGCAGTTACCTGCGCGCTCCTCAAATGCTTGCGCGGCGTTACGAGTCGTTGCCGAATCGTACTGAATCTGTAGCTGACTCTTGTTGTTGAGCAGATCAATCAAGCCTTGCTGCGGGCCTTTGGCCTGCAGCAAGCCAGCGATATCGTTTTTCAGATAGCTGCGCATTTTGTCGCTGGCGGCGAAGACGTCGGCAGCATTGATGCGCTCCGACGCCGGCGGAAACAGCCGGTCTGCAAACAGGTGGGAGGGCTGCTTTACCACCGGAGCACTGACGCAGGCCGCGAGCATGAGCGGCATCAGCGGGGTCAAGCACAGCGCGACGAGTTTCTTCATCATGGCTTCCTCCTTATCGACGGTGCAACAGTTCGGGCTGGCAACACGCGGAGCACTAAAAACAGTATCCGCGCCAAGCCAGCCAACGTCAATTGCCCATATAGAATTGGGAGAAATCTGTCGCTGGTGTCGCTAAGGCGCGTCCACTTTCAAGCAAATGGCGGGGGTCGGCCTGAATAAGCGCCGTATAGTCGAGCATCAATCAAACGACAACGTATAAAGCGCGTCCACCGCGCTCTCCGTTCCGGCCTGCGCCTGGACCGACCAGCGCCTGGAAAGCGTATAGCGCACCTTGAGAATATTGGAGACTTTGCCCAGCCCTTGCTCGTAGGTGACGAACAGGCGAGACGAGATCCGTTTGCCCAGCGTAAGCAAACCGCCTTGCCCACTGCCCGGTGGCGAGATGCCGAATTCATCAACACCAAGTGCACCGGCAATCCGCGCCTGCACCGACGCTGCCCGGCCGCTGCCGAGCAGGCCGCTGGCGGCGGCAGAAAGCAAGCTGAAATCGGCCTGGCTGGAGCTCTCCAAGCCACGACCTAACACCAGCCAGGAAAGTTTCTCGGTCTCGGGAACATCCGGGCTGGACACCAGCTTGGCGCGGGGCGAAAGCGCACTGCCGCGTACTTCTACGCCGGCCTCAACGGTATTTCCCGCCAGCGAGGGCTGCGGATTTTTTCTCACCGCGTAAAGATCAATGCCCGGATTCTGAATAGGCCCTGCAAAAGTCAGCGAGCCGCGTTCGACGGCAAGTTTCTGCCCATACACCGCGTAGGTGCCTTCTTCGATATTTAGCGTCCCCACGGCGCGCGGCAGGCCCGCGCCTGCGCCTACCACATGCAAGGTTCCAGCCAGACGCCCGTTGAGCCCTGCACCGCGAATCTGGAAACGCTGGCCAAGATCAACATACAAATCGACCTTGGTGGCCATCTTGTTCTCCTTCTTCTCTGCCGGTGCTGCTTTGCCGATGATGACGATGTCATCGCTGATCGTCACATCGCTCTTTTCAGGCAACTCGAAGAACCCTCGGTCCGCCTTCAGCTTGGCACTGATGGACACCTTGTTTTCCGCCAGATCCAGGCTGCCTTCGCCGCTGGCCACCACCAGCCGGTCGGGTCGCGATACTGCTTCGAAGCGATCCATCCTGACCTTTAATTTGCCAGTGGATTTGAGACTCGCGAAGGTGAGCGTGCCGTTTGCTTCCAAGTTGCCTTCACCTGCAGCAAACGCCAGCCGCTTCACGCTCAGAGTGTCATCACTGAACTCCGCTTCCAGCGTGCCGTCTTTATAGCTGATGCCGTGCTCAGGCCAGGCGAACTTGAGCGCACTACCAGTGGCGCGGCCACTCAATTGCGGCGAACCGAATGTGCCGGTGCCAGTAACGGTTGCGCGCAGCTTTCCATCGAGCGTAAGCCCCGGCTGGCCCGCGACGCGCGTGACCCACACCAGCGAAGGCACGTCTATTTCCCCCTGCAATTGCAATGCTGCTGTCGGCGGAATGCCCCGAGCCTGACCAAGCTGTTCGGCCCGCGTGGTGGCGGTGAAATCAATTCGCCCGAGTTGTTTACCGCTCACCGAGAGCGTCGCTTTCACCACATTGTCGGCAACGTCGGCTTTGAAATCGAGCGCATCCAAGCCTGCCGCGAACGCTGGCTCGGCGAGAAAACGCATGTCACCCGACTGGCGGAACAGGCGTAGCTTGCCGCTGACTTTGATCGGCGTATTTCCAGCCGACACTGCGCCACTCGTGGTGGCAATGTCCCACTCCGCCCCAAGTTTCAGCGTGGTATCGATATTGCGCTTGAGCGCCGCCCAGAATGGCACGGCGACAGCCAGCGGCAAATCGGTACCCCTGCCGCGCGTGGCAATGGCACCATCGGCCAATCGAAATTGCGCGATCTCAAGCTTGCCACCGCCAACATCGAATCGCGCCGCGCCTAGCTCCACCCGGCCATCGGCAGAGGCCACCAGCGTTGCTGCCGCCGCCAGACTGAATGGCACGCTGCCGCGATTTTCCAGTTGCGTGATGTCGCCACGCCAGCGATTGGCCGCATCCAGTCCGCCACGCGCGACAAGCCGTACATTGAAATCAGGATTGACTGCTGAAAGCCCCACAGTATGGGCAGCGCGTGTGCCGTCGAGCTTGGCGCTTGCGCTGGTGAGCGCAATTTTTGACGAAGCATAATCGGTAAGTTTCAAGTCAATCGAAAGTGCGCTATCGGTTGTGGAACCAAGCGACACGGCCGCACTGCCGTTTAGTGATTTGATGCGGTGTTCGTTGATGCGTAGCTGTGTGGCGTCGATGTCGGCTGTGATGCGCGGTGACCGCAGCGCGCCAGAGGCGGTGCCTTTGGCGATGAGGTTACCGGCGAGTTCGCTGTTGATTTGGGAAAGTTGGGGGGCGGTGATGGACCAGGTAATGGAGTCGGTAACATTTTTTGGAGGTGCCGTTACAGGTCCGGTAATGCCCTTCGAGCCCAACCCCCCGCGCGCAGCGAACTGATTCGCGCCCAGCATCAAGGCAATATCGACATCCTGCAACGACTCCGCGCCTGCGCTCAGATTCGCCTTGCCCGATAGCGGCTGCGCAAGGAAGCGGCTTGGTGTGATTGTCGAGACCAGCTTCAGGTGCCACGCCGCACTCGCTGAGCCACTGGCTAAAAGATCCGCATTCAGATCGGAGGCCGGATACTCACCGAAGTCCGCAGTATTGAATTTTTTCAGCGTGCCGGTCGCCTCAAATTCGCGCGCGTCTGTCAGAGCCATGCTGCCATTCAAGGTAAGCCTGCCGCTACCTGCCGTCAGTTCCGCGCGATCGACTTGCAAGCGTCGGCGATCCGCGTGTGCAGCGATATCCAGCGCCAGCTTCGCCTCACGAAATGTGCCGATAATCTTTATGCGGCCATTGTCTGGCGAAATGTTTGCCTCTCCCTTGATCGCCGTCTTGCGCAGCTTGCCGTGCAGACCGTTGAGGTTGAGGTTCTGCGTATTGAGTGTCAGCGTAACGCGATCCAAGAAATTTGCAGCGGCATCATTGCGATAACTTGCGCCGCCTTTGAACACGCCACCAGCGCCGAGATCAATCACAGCATCGGCGAGCTCGATGCGCTTGACATCGCCGCTAAACGTGGCTTTCACTGAGGCGAGCGGCAATCGCTGCTGATCAAGCGTGCCGCAGGTAGCGTTGACGACGCTGATGTCGCCGTTAAACGAGTCAGCAACGCCGGGCGCCACCGTTACATTCACTGCGAACTCTGCCTCAGGCAGACTGGGACCGAAGCTGCGAAGCATAAGCTTCGGCACGTTTACCCCGGCGCGCACCAGTGGCTGCGATTTGAACGGCGCCAGCGTTGCGGTTGCGCTACCGACGACTGTGTCGGCTACATCCTTCAATGAAAAATTGCCCGTCGCCGTGATCTCGGCAAGCTTGCCGGTCAGGCTCGCTGCTACGCGATAAGGTGTCACAGCACGCTCATTTGCCAATACCACGTCGCTCTTCAACGCAAACGGCCGAGTGGCATCGAGCGCCAGCGTTGCTTTGATCGCTCCCCACGGCGTTTGAAGCGCCGCGCGCTCAATTTTCCAATGCATGCCTGAGTATTGGGCGCCTAGCTCCAGCGACGAAAGCCGCGTAACGTTTCCCGCTTCACTGATCTCTATGGCGCCGACCGTGGCCAGCGGCATGGCCAGATCGAATGGCAGTTGCAGCGACGCTGGCTCCTTTGCAGGCTCAGCGGATTTTTTAAGTATCTCAACGGTGACGCGTGCAATGCTTGCATGTTTCACACGCAGGGTCTTCGACAGGAACATCGCCGGTTCCCACAGGATTACGCCTTGCTCGAGTACTACCACTTGATCCGGTCGACGGATTTCAAGCCGTTCAAAGCTAAGGCCTTCGTATAGCCCGCCGCGCGCCCCGATCACCTTGATTTCGCCATTGCTGCGGCTGCTGAGTTCACCGAGTACTGTTTGCAGCGTCCATTCGCGCCCGGCCAGCCAGATGAGGCACAAAGCGAAGGCCACCAGCAGCACCGCCAGCCACAGGAATATTTTAAAGGGGCGGCTTCGCATCAGAAGGTCACCCCCAGCGAGAAATGCAGTCGAGCCTGGCGCACCGCCTGGCCATAAGCGACATCAAGATTGATCACACCGACCGGGCTTTTCCAGCGCGCGCCGGTCCCGTAACCATAGACTGGCTTCAAGTCGGCCATTCGATCCGCCGCGTTGCCGCCATCGACAAATCCGGCCACGCCCCAGTTCGACCAACTGGACGACAGCCAATGAACAACCTCGGCACTACCGGTCGCCAAATAACGTCCGCCGACGATGGCGGCACCCTCACGTACGCCGAGTTCCTGATAAGCATAGCCACGGATCGACTGATCGCCACCTGCACGAAACAGGAAATCCGCCGGTATGCCGACGCGGCCCTTGGCGCCGACGACACCACCTTCGGCGCGCAGAATCAAGGTGTTATTAACGCCCATCGGAAAGTAGCCGACTACCTTGCCATAGATGCGGCCGAAGGGTGTGGTGGTGAGGAAGTAGGTGGGCGCGCCTCCGGCCTGCAGATTGATCAGGTAGCCCTTGGTTGGCGAAAGAACATTGTCGGTGCGCCGCAGCGTAAGGCTGTAGTTGGCCGAAAGCGTCTGGCTCGACGACCGGTTGCTGGCAGCTTCAGCAAATGCTTGGCCAGTCGACAGCACCGTGCCACCCAGCACGTCACGGCGTTCACGTCCGTATGCGATCGTTAAACTGCGTTCAAGTCTGGGTTCGCCCCACGCCCGCGTTGCGCTGATACCGCTGGTACGCGTGGTCTCGTTCTGAACATCCTCGCGCTTGAAAAATGTGCTGATGTTGTCGCGCTTGCCTGCTGAAGTCA
>JANMZU010000675.1:0-3067 GCA_031383585.1 Betaproteobacteria bacterium | reverse complement strand
CACCGCCGTGCAGGTCGCCTCGGCCGATGTCACTGTCGAGGAGGCGGTGCAATCGTATCTATTCAATAGCCAGCTGTTGTCGTGCGCTGATGGACAGATGCTGCTGCTGGTGCCCGAGGAATGCCGTCACAATGAACGGGTTTGGCGTTATCTTCAATCGCTGCTTGCTCAGCAAACGCCAATTCGCCAAGTACTGGTGATGGACTTGCGTGAAAGCATGCGAAATGGCGGTGGGCCGGCCTGTCTGCGGTTGCGTGTCGAACTAAACGCGCGCGAATTAGCCGCAGTGAACCCGGCGGTGCTGATGAATGACGCGCTGTATACGCGACTGGTCATCTGGGTGGAGAAACACTACCGCGACCGTCTAGGCGAGGATGAACTGGCCGATCCTGCATTGCTTGATGAGTGCCGCGCAGCACTTGATGAGCTTACACAGATTCTCGTCCTTGGGCCGGTCTATCCGTTTCAGCTGGCGACTTAACAACAAGTTACAAAAAGTGTAGATCGCCATCTGGCGCGCCTTTCGACGCATAAAGCCGCCGAAGTGCGCGCCAATGCTGGAGCTTGGTCTTGCACGTGTCTTTGCCGGTAATGCTAATATCTGGCGACTTGAGTGTGGCTAAAGCCCATGTAATCAGCGTAGATGCACCTCGTTACATTTTCTCGTCAATATGCACGGCATAAAGCGCGTAATGTGTTGGCGAGCCAGTTCATCAGGGGATCAACTTGAAAAATTCAAACCTTCCGATTTTCGCTTCCTGCTACCACGGATTAAAACGCGCTGCGGTAAATTGTGTCGCGGTCCTGTTTTTCGGATTAACCAGCTTTTCTGCCACCGCCCAATCTACGCAAAATCTGGTCGGCTTTTGGTACAACCCTGCCGAGGCTGGCTGGGGCCTGAGCATCCAGCAGCAGGGTACCAGTACCTTTGCGGTCTGGTTTACCTATGACCTGCAGGGCGCGCCAACGTTTAACTCGCTGCAGTGCAGCTTCAACGGCAGCACCTGCGCGGGGGAGATCTTCACCTATTCCGGCACCCCGCTGGCGCAGATCACGGCAAGCGCCAATGCGGTCGGGGCGAAACTTGGCACGGGCTCGATAGTTGTTACCAGCGCCGGTCGGCTCTCGCTCAGCTATGCAATCGGCAACGTCAACCAGACCAAGGCGAATCTGGTGCCACAGAATTTTGCAGCAGCCGACCAGGTCCCGCTCTGCACGCTTCAAACCCCGACAGGCAGCGGCTTTCGCGCCGGCCTAACTAATTACACTGATCACTGGTGGGGCAGCACTGCTGCCCCTGGCTGGGGCTTGCAAATCTCGCATCAAGGTACGCAAGTTTTTGCCGGCTGGTATACATATAGCGCCGCTGGGAACGCCACCTGGCTAACGTTGCAAGGTACACAAGACAACTCCAATCCCAGGCGATTCACGGGCGCCATCTATCAAGTCTCAACCGGTATTGCCTATTCCCAAATAAGCGGGCCGATTTCGGCAACAGCCAATGCACAGGTCGGCACGTTTGAGCTCAACTTCAGCAGCGGTGAAGCCGGATCATTTACCTATTCCTTGCCGCAGTTGATTTTCGGCTCGCGCACGCTGCCGCTTGAGCGCTTCGCCATCGCCGGTGGCGCAGTCAACGTCTGCGGGCTCACCAAGCCCACCACTCAGGAGGCTGCTCGCTTTTTGGGACAGGCCACCTTCGGTCCCAACATGACAGAAATAAACGCACTTGCGAATTCTGACTATGCAACGTGGCTGACGGCGCAGTTTGCCAAGCCGCAGACACTGCATTTGACTCCCGTGACCACCTATCTCAACACGCTTGCGGTAGCCTCGCGCACCGGACAGACCGGATTCCAGTGGAGCCTGTGGAGGAATTTTGCCACCGCTGACGACGTGCTGAGGCAGCGCGTGGCTTTCGCCCTTTCCGAGATTTTTGTAGTGTCTCTTAATAGCAGTATTGCGTTCGGCTTTCCACGCGGGCCGGCCAATTATCTTGACATGCTCGGTACCCATGCCTTCGGTAACTACCGTACGCTGCTCGAAGCGGTGACCTACTCACCGATGATGGGGCTTTATCTCACGCATCTGCGCAACCAAAAGGAAAACGTTGCGACAAATTCGGTGCCGGACGAGAACTATGCCCGTGAAATCATGCAACTGATGAGTATCGGCGTACACCAGTTGAATCTGGACGGTACACAGAAACTCGATTCTGCAGGTAAGCCAATCGAGACCTACAACAACGCCGACATTACCGGCTTGGCCAAAGTCATGACGGGATTAAGCTGGGCGGGACCTGACACGTCAACCAACCGTTTCAATGGCGTCAACAACGGCGCCGATCCTGACCGCGAGATCAAGCCGATGCAGGCCTATGACCAGTTTCATTCGACCTCGCAAAAGCAATTCCTTGGCGTGACCATTGCTCCGCAGGGTATTGGCCAGACCAACAACGACATACGGATCGCGCTCGACACGCTTTTTAATCACCCAAATGTCGGGCCCTTTATCGGCAAGCAACTGATCCAGAGACTGGTGTCTAGCAATCCGTCACCGGCTTACGTGTCTCGCGTTGCGACCGCATTCAACAATAACGGCAGCGGCGTGCGCGGCGATATGAAAGCGGTAATACGCGCTGTGTTGCTTGACCAGGAAGCCAGGGCACCGGCTGCCGGCACCAACGGCAAGATTCGCGAACCTGCGATACGCCTGGTGCAATGGATGCGCGCATTTAACGCCACATCGCGAGATGGCCGCTTCATTCTTGGCACCACTTCGGATCCGGCAACCCAATTGGCGCAATCACCGATGTACGCGCCAACGGTCTTCAACTTCTTTCGTCCCGGTTTCGTCCCGTCAAACAGCAAGGTGGGCGGTGCCGGGTTGGTGGCCCCTGAAGCGCAGATCATCAACGAGACCTCGCTTCCGGGGTATTTGAATTACATGCGCGGCGTGATTACCTCAGGAATAGGTGCTGCCACCAATAACATTCGGGATATTCAGGCTGACTACACTGCGGAACCGGCGTTGGCAGCCAATCCTGATGCGCTGATCGGCCATTGCG
>JANMZU010000667.1:0-1710 GCA_031383585.1 Betaproteobacteria bacterium | reverse complement strand
CCGGGAACAACCATGCCCTCACCGCCGTTTCGAAACGTCGCCGGCGACAGCGTCCCAGGCTGCGCGCTGGAATAGATCGTGACGCTGCTCTGCGCAATAGCCGCCATCGAGGCTGCGGCAGTGGACAGACAGGCAAGCGGGAGCAGTGCGGTGCGGAGCATCATGGTGTTCTCCAAACGTATAATGGGACTGTCCAAACTAAACCAAACCAAAGCGACGCGAACCCATGAAGTTTACAGGCAGTCAAAACTATATTGCGACAGATGACTTGAAGCTTGCCGTTAATGCCGCCGTCACCTTGCAACGGCCATTGCTGATTAAAGGTGAGCCCGGAACCGGCAAGACCATGCTGGCGGAAGAAGTTGCTGCTGCACTCGGCAAGCCACTGCTGCAGTGGCACATCAAATCCACCACCAAGGCCCAACAGGGACTTTACGAGTATGACGCAGTATCGCGTCTGCGCGATTCGCAGCTCGGTGAAGAGAAGGTCAAGGACATCAAGAACTACATCGCCAAGGGCACCATGTGGCGCGCGTTTGAGGCCGATGAGCAGGTCGTGTTGCTGATCGACGAAATCGACAAGGCGGATATTGAATTCCCCAACGACTTGCTGCGCGAACTCGACCGCATGGAATTCTATTGCTACGAGACCCGCGAGACGGTTATTGCCAAACACCGGCCGATCATATTCATCACCAGCAACAACGAAAAAGAGCTGCCCGATGCCTTCCTGCGGCGGTGCTTTTTTCACTACATCCGCTTCCCCGACAAAAACACCATGCAGCAGATTGTCGATGTACATTTTCCGGGCTTGAAGAAGGCGCTTTTGAAAGAAGCGATGGAGGTGTTCTTCGATATTCGTGAAATGCCGGGATTGAAGAAAAAGCCATCGACTTCGGAATTGCTGGATTGGATCAAATTGCTGGTTGCCGAAGACATTCCGCCGGAGGCGTTGAAGTCGGGTGACACCAACAAGCTGATTCCGCCGATGTACGGCGCGCTGCTGAAAAACGAGCAGGACGTTCATCTGTTTGAAAAACTGGTGTTTCTCGCCAAAAGAAATCGCTAGTGAGCTGGATTCGGACAACGTATCGACTTTCCGCTTGATGGTGATTGTGAGCTCACCTATGCTCGCCTCAATTTTCAAAATGGCAAACACAAGCGCTGACGGGCATTACACGGCCAAAACCTCTGACAAGCCGCACCAATAGGCGTTCTACGCAAAATGTTGATCGATTTTTTCCTCTCTCTGAAGCAAAGCGGCCTGCCGGTATCGGTGAAGGAATACCTGATGCTGTGCGAAGCGATGGAGCAGGGTGTGATTCACGGTAGCGTGGACGATTTCTATCATTTGTCGCGCATCTGTCTGGTGAAAGACGAGGCCAACTTTGATCGTTTTGATCGCGCGTTCGCGGCGTATTTCAAAGGTGTCGAGGCACTCGACGCTGTGCTGCCTGCGGATATTCCCGAAGAGTGGCTGAAGAAACTTGCAGAACGCCTGCTTTCCGAAGAAGAGAAGGCACAAGTCGAAGCGCTGGGTGGCTGGGACAAACTGATGGAAACGCTCAAGCAGCGCCTTGCCGAGCAGAAGGAGCGTCATCAGGGCGGCTCGAAGTGGATTGGCACGGCGGGCACGTCGCCGTTTGGTGCGTATGGCTACAACCCGGAGGGCGTGCGCATCGGCCAGGAGGGTTCGCGCAATCGCAGCGC
>JANMZU010000661.1:0-3599 GCA_031383585.1 Betaproteobacteria bacterium | reverse complement strand
ACCTTCTGGCCCCGCATGAATTCCTACTTGCATCGGTAGGGATTTCAGCGGCCTTGGTGCGGTTTATCAGCCGTTTATTGGCTGGTTGGCGATGGAGCAGTGAATTTTCGTGATCGAAGACGACAGCGAGTTTGCAGCAATTGCTGAAGATTGGACCATTTAAGCAAGAAGCAATTGCACAGCAACTCCCGCAGTTGTCTCCCCTCGTTTCATTCTGTAAGCTTCGTGCGCACGCGACTCGGTCTTGCCTGCCACAGCAAGCACAGTCACGCATCGACGCTCAAATTTCACAGGAAATACCATGCATATTGTTTTGCAGCTTCCCCCGCGCCGCGCATGGCTTGCGGCGGTAATATCGGTTTTGCTTTTGTTGGCGGCGCCTGCTGAGGCACAAATCAGCTCGGACCGCGTCGAGGGCCTTCGCGACAACACGCCGCGTACTCATGCGCTGACCGGTGCGCGGCTGGTGATCGCACCTGGCCGGGTAGTCGAGAACGGAACACTGGTGATTCGCGACGGCATTATCGTCGCGGCGGGTGCGGCAACGGCAGTACCGGTACCAGCCGGTGCACGTGAATGGCAACTTAAGGGTCGCACGGTGTATGCAGGCTTCATCGATCTGGCCAGCAATGTCGGTGTGCCCGCTTCACTGCGGCCGCCGCCTGCGCCGCCAGTTTCAGAGGCGGGGGTGGCACCGGCAGCCGCGCCCGCATCTGCGCTTCTGGTGCCCAGTCGTTCAATGGTGAGCCGCAATGCGCGCGTGCATCCCGAGCAGGAAGTAGCACTTCAGCTTGAGCTGAAAGCCGATGACATCAAACAGGCGCGTGAACTTGGCTTTACCTCTGTGCTGTCAACACCGGCTGCGGGCGTCTTCCGTGGACAGAGCGCACTGGTGAACATGGGGGACGGACGCGATGCGAAGTCTCTGGTGCTCGCCCCTCGCGCCGCCACGCACATAGCCCACGAGATTGACCGCTCGCGCAGCGGCGTGTATCCCAGTTCGCTGATGGGCAGCATTGCACTGGTGCGCCAGACGCTGTTCGATGCGCGCTGGTATCGTAGCGCGACCGACATTGCCGCGAAGATGGGTACTGGACGCGAACGTCCGGAAACGAATGCATCGTTGGAGGCTTTGTCGTCCGTGCTTGCCGGCCGCCAACCGGTGTTTTATGTCGCCGAGGACGAGCAGGCTTACCAGCGCATCGCGAAGGTGCGCGATGAGTTCGGCTTAAGCGTGGTGTTGCAGGGCAATGGCCGCGAATACCGCCGCGCGCAGCAATTGAAAGCGCTGATTATGCCGGTGGTAGTGCCGCTGACTTTCCCAGTGGCACCCGAGGTCGAGAACCCGGATACGGCACTGGATAGCTCGGTTGAGTCGCTGGAACACTGGGAACAGGCACCGTCCAATTTGGCGATGATCAATCAGGCCGGTGTGGAGTTCGCAGTGACCGCTGCCGGCTTGAAGGACGCCAAAAAAGAATTCTGGCAGCGATTGCGCGAAGCCATCAAGCGCGGCCTGCCCGCAGAAAAGGCGCTGGCAGGGTTGACCACAGTGCCGGCAAAACTGATCGGTGAACAGCGCCGCCTGGGTTCACTGGAAGCAGGGCGCATCGCCAACATTGTCATTTCAAAGGGTGACCTTTTCGCGGACGACACCGCCGCAATCGAGATTGCCTTTGTCGATGGCCAGCCATTTACCACTGATGCGTGGGGCCGCTTCGACCCGCGTGGCACCTGGGCCGTGAAAAACGCGCCTTCCGCCAGCGGAGGCGCCGCCACCGTTTGGAGCATTACCGGTACGCTGGCAAAACCGCAGTTGCGTCTCAACGGCGTGCCATGTGCCCTCACTGTGCGAGGATCGCAGCTGGTTTTGCGCTTTCCGTGCGCGGCAGGTGACGCGGCGGGCGCCAAGGCAACGGATGTCGTCGTGGCCGAAGGTCGTGGCGACAACTTGCAAGGCACATTGCAGAGTGTCGGCGGTGCGTTGCTGCCGTTCGCTGCCACCCGCACAGCCGCTTTTGTCGAACCCGTGGTCGCCAAACCGACCGTGTTACCGCCGTCTCTACGCACGCAATATCCAGCAGGTGCATTCGGCATTTCACCACCTGCGCGGCCATCAGTGCTGTTAATCAAGAACGCCACAGTCTGGACAAGCGCGGCAGCCGGCCGGCTCGCAGGTGCTGACCTCCTGGTGCGAGATGGCAAGATCGCAGCAGTGGGACCGAACCTCGCCGCCCCAGCTGGGGCGGTCGTGATTGACGCCGCAGGCAAGCATCTCACTCCCGGTATCATCGATGCGCACTCGCACACTGCGATCATCGGCGGTGTTAACGAGGGCACCAGTTCGGTGACTGCGGAGGTGCGCATCAGCGACGTGCTCGATGCGACGGATATCAATATCTACCGCGAACTTGCCGGTGGTGTGACTGCCGCAAACATTCTGCACGGCTCAGCCAATACTATCGGCGGCCAGAATCAGGTAATCAAGCTCCGTTGGGGTGCAGACGCAGAGGCACTCAAGTTTGAAGGCGCGATCCCCGGAATCAAATTTGCGCTGGGCGAAAACGTCAAACAAGCAAACCGGGGTGACCAGAATGTCACGCGCTACCCGCAAACCCGCCTGGGAGTGGAGCAGATACTGCGCGATGCCTTTGCCGCCGCGAGCGCCTACCGCAGCACACACGAAGCATGGAAAAAATCCGCACGTACAGATGCCGAACCGCGACGCGACCTGCAACTGGAGACGCTGGTAGAGATCCTCGAGAAGAAACGCGTCGTTCATATTCACTCGTACCGGGCTGACGAAATATTGATGTTCGCGCTGCTCTCGCAGGAGCTGGGCTTCACGGTTGCCACGTTCCAGCATGTGCTGGAGGGCTACAAGGTCGCAGACGCAATGGCGGGCATCGGCGCCGGTGGCTCAACCTTTGCCGATTGGTGGGCTTACAAGATGGAAGTGATCGACGCCATTCCATACAACGGCGCGCTGATGCAATCGGCCGGCGTCGTGACGAGCTTCAATTCCGATAGTGATGAACTGGCACGCCGCCTCAATGCGGACGCAGCCAAGGCAGTCAAGTACGGTGGCATGAGCGAAACCGACGCGCTGAAACTCGTCACCATCAATCCGGCGAAACAGTTGCGTATTGATGCACGCGCGGGTTCGCTGGAAGTCGGCAAGGATGCCGATTTTGTGATCTGGAGTGGCAATCCGTTGTCGACATTCAGCCGTGCCGAGCAGACGTGGATCGATGGCCGCCGTTACTTCGATCTTGAATCTGACCGCAAATTGCGCGAAGACGCCGGCAAAGATCGTGCACGGCTGTTGGCAAAGGCATTGCCGGCGCGCCTGGCTGCGCTGTCCTTACCCAATCCCATGGACAAACCCGCGGACAGCAGCGATGCCAAGTCTGATGCTCCAGGTAACCTGGCCAGCAGCACGTTGAATTTCCTTGAGCTTCAGCGCTGGCTGCACGATATGTCGAAGCACCGTGGCGATTACTGGAACGGCGGCGAACATCACGAATGTACCGAGGACGCACGATGAATACATCCAATGTAGTGAAGGTGCTGGCAGCAGTTGCGGCACTTGCCGCCGC
>JANMZU010000681.1:0-3882 GCA_031383585.1 Betaproteobacteria bacterium | reverse complement strand
ATCACATGAAAGTTGCCGGTAGCGGTCACGAAGATGTCGGCCTTGTCGGCGGCGTAATCCATGGTGACGACGCGATAGCCTTCCATCGCGGCCTGCAGTGCGCAGATCGGATCAATTTCGGTGACCCAGACTTGTGCTGACAGGGCGCGCAAGGCTTGCGCCGAACCCTTGCCGACGTCGCCGTAGCCGGCCACGACCGCAATCTTGCCGGCGATCATGACATCCGTGGCGCGCTTGATGGCGTCGACCAATGATTCGCGGCAGCCGTACAAATTGTCAAACTTGCTCTTGGTAACCGAGTCGTTGACGTTGATGGCCGGGAATGCCAGCTTGCCTTCCTTGTGCATCTGGTACAGCCGCAAGACCCCGGTGGTGGTCTCTTCGGTCACGCCCTTGACGTGCTTCAGGCGCTTGGAATACCAGTGCGGATCTTTGGCGAGTGTGGCATTGATTGACTTGAATAACTCGATCTCTTCTTCGCTGCCCGGATTGTTCAGTACTGAACGATCGGTTTCGGCGCGGGTGCCCAAATGCAGCAACAACGTGGCATCACCACCGTCGTCGAGAATCATGTTGGTGTAACCGCCGTCGGCCCACTCGAAGATCTGATGCGAGTACTGCCAATATTCAGCCAGCGTTTCGCCCTTGTAGGCAAACACCGGTACACCGACTTCAACCATCGCGGCTGCAGCGTGATCTTGCGTCGAGAAAATATTGCACGAGGCCCAGCGTACTTGGGCGCCCAGTGCCGTCAACGTTTCGATCAACACGGCGGTCTGGATGGTCATATGCAACGAACCGGTCACACGTGCGCCTCTGAGCGGTTGCGCGACTGCGAATTCCTTGCGGATCGCCATCAGGCCGGGCATCTCGGTTTCGGCAATCTTGATTTCTTTGTTGCCCCAGTCGGCGAGTTTCAAATCGGCGACGTGATAGTCGTTTTCGATCAAATTCTTTGGTTTAAGAATTGCGTTCATTAAAAGCTCCTTACGGTGATTTAAAGTTAGCGAGCGCAAAAAAAAGCGCTCGCATTCGGTCAAGAATGCGAGCGCAGTTGTTCGGTTACAAATTCGTTCCGAGCCTGGTCAATTTCAAGAATTGTTCGCAGCGCCCCTCGGAGCCAAAATTATACTGATTTTTCTATGCCGTGGCGAGCACCTTTTGCGCTTCACCTTTGAGACCAGCCGCGTCGCGAAGCAACGCAACACGATCCGTTCTCTCCCAGGTGAATTCCGGCTCTTCGCGACCAAAATGGCCGTAGGCTGCCGTCTTGGCGTAAATTGGACGCAGCAGATCGAGCATCTGCACAATGCCTTTTGGACGCAGATCAAAATGCTGCGCGACCAATTCGGCGATTTTTTCGTCGGAGATGACGCCTGTGCCTTCTGTGTAGACGGTGATGTTCATCGGTTTGGCCACGCCGATCGCGTATGCAACCTGCACCTGGCATTGCCGCGCCAGGCCCGCAGCGACTACATTCTTGGCCACATATCGGGCTGCGTATGCAGCAGAGCGATCAACCTTGGATGGATCCTTGCCGGAAAATGCACCGCCGCCATGGGGGCAAGCGCCGCCATAAGTGTCTACGATAATCTTGCGGCCTGTCAGCCCGCAATCACCTTGCGGCCCGCCGATCACGAAGCGACCGGTCGGGTTGACCAAATACCGCGTGTTTTTTAGCCACTCTTTCGGCAGCACCGGCTTAATGATCGTCTCAATGACTGCTTCGTGGATCGTCTTTTGGTCCACTTCCGGTGCGTGCTGTGTTGAAAGCACCACGGTATCAACCGAGTGCGGTTTGCCATCGACATAGCGCATCGTGACTTGCGATTTGGCATCGGGCCGCAACCATGGCAGACGGCCATCCCGGCGGATTTCGGCCTGGCGCTGTACCAGACGGTGTGCGTAATAAATAGGTGCGGGCATCAGCACACTGGTTTCGTCGCATGCATAGCCGAACATCAAGCCTTGATCGCCAGCGCCCTGATCGAGGTCGTTGTCATGTGCCTTGTCAACACCTTGTGCAATATCCGGGCTCTGCTTGTCATAGCAGACCATGACGGCGCAACCTTTGTAGTCGATACCGTAGTCGGCATTGTCGTAGCCGATATGTTTGATGGTGCTTCGTGCCACGCCGATGTAATCGACATTGGCTGTTGTGGTGATTTCGCCCGCCAACACAACGAGGCCGGTATTGCAAAGCGTTTCTGCCGCAACGCGTGAGCGTGGGTCTTGGGCTAGAATCGCATCGAGAATCGCGTCTGATATCTGATCAGCCACTTTGTCAGGATGGCCCTCTGAAACGGATTCGGATGTGAATAAAAAGTCAGTCATTGGGTAACCCCTCAGTCAGTCAAAAAAATTGCCGCCCAGTCAACACTGGCGGCATCAAAACCAAATACGGCATTAAGCACACAGCCATGGATTTTAGCAGAAAAGTCGGACCGCTTGGACTCGGCATGGGCGCCAGGACGCTGGGTTAGCTTCCGTGGCATGGCTCTTTCGGGCGCTTGGCTATTTGCCCCTATGGTTCAATCACCGCATCGGGTTTGTGGTGGGCTGGCTAGCCTGGTGGGTTTCCAGCCGGCACCGTCGATTGACGCGTGATAACGTCGAACAGTACGCGCGATGCAGAGGCCAGGTTGATGCCAAAGCCCTGTTGCGGGACGCCATCGGCGAACAGGGGCGCGGCATTACCGAGCTTGCATTGGCATGGACGGCGCCGGCCGAGAAGCTGTACGACCTGATCCAGGACGTAAACTATATCGGTTGGGCACACGTTGAGGCAGCCCAGGCAGGTAAGCGCCCCATCATTTTTGTGACGCCGCATTTGGGCTGCTATGACATTGCCGGACGCTATATGGCAGGACGCATGCCGATCACCGCGTTGTATCGACGCCCCAAGCAAAAATGGCTGGAAGCGATCATGCAGCAAGGCCGGGTTCGCGCGGGCGGGGAAACGGCAGCAGGGGATGCCGGGGGATTGCGGGCGCTGTTGCGTGCGTTGAAAAGTGGCGGCAATATCGTCATTCTTCCTGATCAGGTGCCAGGAGGTGGCGACGGCGTATGGGTAGATTTTTTTGGCAAGCCTGCTTACACCATGACGCTTTTGCCGAGGTTGGCCGCATCAACAAACGCTGCCGTGCTTTTTTTCTTTGCCGAGCGACTTCCACGCGGCCAAGGCTACCGAATTCACATTGAACCCATGACCGAACCGTTTTCACCAGACCGCAAGACCGCTGCCTTGCAGACCAATCGTATGGTGGAGAAATTGATTTCCATGGCGCCAGCGCAATACCTGTGGGGGTACAACCGCTACAAGCATCCCGCCGGCGCACCGCTGCCGGAGGCACGTTGATGCGTCTCGTTCTGGCATTGCTCTGGTGTTTGCGCTGGCTGCCACGCAGCTGGGTGGCGGCGATGGGACGCGGGTTGGGCACGCTTCTGTTTCACTGGGGCCGGCGTCGCGTGACCTTGATCAACCTCAAATTGTGCTTCCCGCAAATGAGCGAAAAGGAGCGCGAGAACATCGGTCGCGGCGTGTTTCAGAACCTTGCCCGTTCTACGCTGGAATTAGGGCGCGTTTGGTACGGTCCCGTCGACAGTGCACTTGAAAATGTCAAACTTTTGGACCGGCAACATATAGACGTGTGGCGCGGAAAAAGACCGGTGATCGTATTGGCACCACATTTTGTTGGTCTTGACATGGGAGGCGCCCGATTTTCCCAGGAATATCCGGAAGTCTTTTCGATGTATTCCGAGCAAAAGAACAAAATATTTGACGCGGCTTTACGCCGCGCGCGCCAACGCTTCAACAACGCAAAACTAATTACCAGGCAGCAAGGGTTGCGCCCAGTGTTGAAAGCGCTGAAGGATATGCAG
>JANMZU010000600.1:0-8577 GCA_031383585.1 Betaproteobacteria bacterium | reverse complement strand
CCTGCCAACACCGGTAACCGCCTCGCTAGTGAAGGAAGCCAAAAAACGGCTGCTCCAGATGCACGTGAATAGCGGTGTAGGTCACATCGGTGGAAACCTCTCCGCGCTTGACGCGATGCTAGTGGTCTTCCACGAATTCTTGGGCAGCGAGGATAGATTTATTCTCTCAAAGGGGCACTCGGCCGGAGCCTTGTATACCGCCCTTTGGAGTGTTGGGCGCCTGCAGGATAGCGACCTAGCAACATTCCACAAAGACGCCACCCTCCTCGCTGGTCATCCGCCTGTGCGCGGCATTGATGACATTGTTTTCGCCACTGGCAGCCTCGGCCACGGCCTTTCGCTGGCGGCGGGGACAGCGCTCGGTTTCAGGCTTCGCGGCAAGAACCATCGCGCTTATTGCCTCACTTCTGATGGTGAATGGCAGGAAGGTTCAACTTGGGAGGCACTCATCTTCGCCTGCCATCATCAGCTCGCAAACTTGACGGTACTTGTCGACCACAATGGCCTGCAAGGCTTTGGTAGTACTCGCGAAGTGGCGTCGATGTCGCCCCTCTGGGAGCGGCTGCGCGGCTTCGATGCAGAGATCGAAGTCATTGATGGCCACAACATTACCGCCATACGCGCCGCGGTCGTTCGGCGAAGTTCCCGCCTACATATTATTGTATTGAAGACGGTCAAAGGGAACGGCATTAGCTTTTTGGCGGACAAAATGGATTCGCATTACCTGCCACTAACCCGGACGCAGTATCAAGTCGCTCTCTCTGAGATTGAGGCCGCATGAGAAAGCAGCTTTGCGAAGCGCTGCAAGCTCGGGCGGCCAACCCGCAGATGCTCTTCCTTACCGGAGACCTGGGCTTCATGGCATTGGAACCGCTCCGCGAAGCCATGGGGCAGCGCTTTATCAACGCGGGCGTCTCCGAGCAAAACATGGTTTCGGTCGCCGCCGCGCTCGCTGTCCAAAATTTTGAAGTTTGGGCCTACAGCATCGCGCCCTTTTGCTACGCACGCCCATTTGAGCAAATTCGCAATGACATCACGTTTAACAATCTTCCGGTCAAATTAGTTGGCAATGGAGGAGGCTACGGCTATGGTGTGATGGGCCCGAGTCATCACGCGATTGAGGATTACGGCGTGCTACTGACCCTGCAAAACATGTCCGCCCATATTCCAGTTTTCGATGAGGATGTCGCGGCTGTGGTCGCGCGCATCGGCAGTGCACTCGGCCCGACTTATCTGCGCATTGGCCGGGGCGAGCCCCCCAGTGGATACATCGTGCCAACGTATTCCCCCTGGCGCCAATTGACTAGCGGATGTGGGCCTGTGGTTATCGCCGTCGGTCCGCTCGCCAGCACATACATTGAAACCTTCGAGGGCCTGCCCGAATCAAATCGACCAAACCTGTGGGTCGTGTGCGAACTACCCTTGTCGCGCAACCCTATGCCAGCGCGTTTGCGCGAGCAGGTTGAAGCTGCGACCGAACTTCTGGTTGCGGAGGAGCATGTGCAGCGCGGCAGCTTTGCCGCCGAACTTGTGCTTCACTTCGCCGAACACGGCTTTCGAGTGCCAAAATTTCATCATCTTCATGCGCGCGCCCATTGCTTCGAGCGCTACGGCTCGCAGCAATTCATGCGCATGCAATCCAAGCTGGACATCGCCAGCTTGCTCGAAACACTCAAACTCAATTGACTACTTTTTGCTGGTCACGCTTATTGAAAATTCATGACTGATCTCGCTCGCTACATTGGCGCTCTAAAGGGCCCTATCGTTGTAACTGGTGCCACCGGCTTCGTAGGTGCGAATTTGTATCACACGCTCGCGGCCGTGCGCCCAGACGTGTTAGCGGTGATGCAGCGTGAAAAAAACTGGCGGCTATCGACGGTTGAAGACAAGTACCTGATCGTGGTCGATCTAAATGATCTTGCCGCTGTGAAAAACCTCGTCAGCACTCTGCGTCCACAGACCGTCTTTGACTGCGCGGCCTATGGTGCGTATCCGTTTGAGGCGGAGCCCAGTCTTATCTACAAAACCAATTTTCAAGCGGTCACGCACTTGGCGGAGATGTTGTCAGCAAATGCAATCGCGGCGTTCATACACGCGGGCAGTTCTTCGGAGTACGGCAGCAACTGCTCGGCTCCCCTGGAGAACGATGCGTGTGTGCCGAATAGCCATTACTCAACTTCAAAGGTGGCGGTCTCGCAGTACCTCACGTACATGGGCAAGCATCGGCAATTTCCCTGCGTCAATCTGCGTCTGTACTCAGTCTACGGCCAGTTGGAAGATACCTCACGCCTGATTCCAACCTTGCTCCGTCATGCACTCGCAGGCAAGCTTCCACCGTTCGTCGACGGGCGGACCTCACGTGATTTCGTTCACATTGACGACGTCTGTGCCGCATTTATCATGGCCGCAGCGAGGATGCATCCCGGCCTTTACGGGGAGAGTTTCAACATAGGCAGTGGGACTAAGTCAACGATTGCATCGCTCGCAGAAGCCACCAAGCAGCTCTTCGCGGTGCCCGTAGACCCACAGTTCAACACCATGGAAGGGCGCTCGTGGGACTTGCCAGACTGGTTTGCGAATCCAAAAAAGGCAGCTGACAGCTTTGGCTGGAGTGCGACGATTAGCCTCGATGAGGGCTTGAAAGCAACCGCGAAGTGGGTCGCGCAGCTGAGTGACAGCGAGTTTGCTGCCACCACCAAAAAGACCGCCAACACACGCAAGCGCAGCGTCTCCGCGATCATTGCCTGCTACAAAGATGTTCAGGCGATCCCGATCATGCATAGGCGCTTGACCGAAACGTTTGTAAAACTCGGCATCGACTACGAGATTATTTTTGTCAACGATTGCAGCCCCGACGACACCGCCGACACCATCCGCAGCCTCAGTGAAACAGATTCTCATGTCATCGGCATCTCTCACTCCCGCAATTTTGGTTCGCAAATGGCGTTTCGCAGCGGGATGGAGCTTTCGACCAAGGAGGGCGTGGTCCTGTTGGACGGCGATCTGCAAGATCCCCCAGAGCTCATTGAAGCGTTTCACCGCAAATGGCACGAGGGTTACGATGTGGTTTACGGACATCGCGTGAAGCGCGAAATGCCCTGGATTTGGGGGCTGATGTACAAGCTGTTTTACCGAATATTTGCGTTGTTCAGTTACGTGAACATCCCGCTGAATGCGGGTGACTTTTCACTGATGGATCGTCGGGTGGTCGGCTGGCTGTTGAACTGCCCGGAACGAGACTTGTTCATGCGTGGCCTGCGTGCCTATGTCGGTTTCCGGCAAACCGGCGTGGACTATGTGAGGCCTGAGCGAATGTTTGGCACCTCTACGAACAGCTTGCTGAAGAATCTCGACTGGGCGAAGAAAGGGATTTTTTCTTTCAGCAATACCCCCCTCACCATCCTCACGACGGTCGGTGTGATGTCACTAATTCTTTCAACGCTCACGGCAATTGTGGTCGGACTGCTGCGGATTTTTGTTCCTGATATCGCCCCACGCGGAGCGACCACGCTACTTATTACAATCCTTATGTTTGGTTCGCTGAACCTGTTTGCGGTAGGCCTCATCGGCGAATACATCGCAAAGATCATGATCGAAGTGAAGGCGCGGCCGCGTCTGATTCGTTCTGCACTGATTCGGAATGGAAAAGCGACGGAACTGTTGCCGGACGGCAAGGCGCGGTGAGCCCAATTCGCTACGCCTGTACAGACTTTTCGCAGCGGGGATGGACACAATTTCGTCGAGACCGTAATCAAGCATCGACGGGACCACAACTTGTTTGAAAAATACATTGCAGTTGCCGCTTACGCCGTTACCGGACTCACGATCGCGCTCTGGCCCTTGTTTTTTCTTCTCAGGCCAGAGGATCGAAACTTGGGTGTTCGCCCAATTGTTGGACGAGAGCTAATTGCCCGGGGGTTAGGCATGACGCTTTGTTTGGGATTAGTCTTGATTGGGGCGCCAATTCTGGTCGTCTTTTCTACGGCGACCACGGCACCACTAGTTAGCCTGCTCTTGCTCTGTGCCGCGATTGCGATTTTGCACGCGTTCCACCAAGGCAAATTTTCCCCACTGATTGCAATGCTCAGCTTCGCAAGTTTGATGCTCTCTTCAACGCTAATCTGGTGGAAACGCGGGGAGCTATCCTGGTTCGAAATTTTCGCGTTTGCCGTCGTAACAGTGTCGACAATTGCAATCCAGCGCCGCCGAGTTGCCAGCGTGCAGCGCGCTTGGCTGGGTCCCCTCGCATACGCATTGTTTCTATTCGTTGTACTCGTGCTCAGTTTCACCACATCCACGCTGCACGGCGAAACACTCTTGATTGCATGGCATCACTGGGGCGCATACATCGGTTCAAGTGAGCTCTTGCTCGCTGGAGCAAGGGTTTTTCTTGATGTGCCAGCGCAGTACGGCTTGGGACCTGTATCGCTCATTGCGGCTACCTGCGGGACTAGTTGCTGGGAAGGTATGTATTTCCTAGTCGGACTGACCACGGCGCTTTTTGCCCTATCAATTGCGGCGTTAGCGATTGCGACAGTGACATCGGGCGGCACCCGACGCGTGCCGCATTGGCTGGTCTTGCTGCTTTGCATCGTTTGCGTATTTTGTTGGAGCGGATATCCAGCGGCACTTGCCTTGCCGATTGCGACGCCATCAGCAAGCGGACTTCGGTTTCTGCCTGTAACCGCATACGTCGTATTACTTGTTTTTCTTGATAGACACTTACAGCGTGATCGGCGAGTTGTAAGAATCGGTCACGTAGCTTGGGCTCTAGTGAGCCTTTGGTCACCTGAATCAGGATTCTACGCAACCTGCGTTTGGTGGCCTTACTACATCTTGTTGCGCTGCTCCGCCCCTGGTGATCGGCAGACACGGAGAGCGAATTTAGTTAATGCAGTCGTGGTACTGATCGCATTGGCGCTCCTGCTAATCACTTTTTTTGTCACTGCATACTGGCTTGCCTATGGGGTGGCGCCAAGTGCAGTAGCCTACTTTGCGTACGCATTGAGCCCGCCAGGAATGATGACGGTCAATCCCAACGGCAACGTTTTGTTTTTTGCCGGTTTGGTCGTGTTGGCTGCTGTGCACAACTGGCAATTGTTCGCGCATTCGGGCAACACGCCCGCGTTTCGTCGAGGGTTGCTTTTCCTACTGCTTGCGTACAGTACTTTCTCTTACTTCCTGGGCCGTAGCCACGACAACAACATACTCAATATCATTCCGTTCATGTTGCTCGTTCTGCTTAATGTTCAAGTTACGTCTGTACACTACTCGTTACGCGCAACCGCGATGGTATTACTGGCAACCTTACTTGGCTGGACAAGCACATTTGAGCTCGCCTCGCAGGCGAGGCCACGAGAATGGCTCTACGCAATCGAGTTCAATCCTTCTTGGGTCAGTGCGGCAATTTCAGCTGACAGACAAGACGCGGATCAGTTCAACCCTGCACCGTTTCCTCCCGACGCAGCGCGGGCACTTTCTGCAATACAACGTGACACCGGCGAGCCGGTAACGATTTGGCCTCACTGGAACTGGAACGGCTTGAGCGCAACGAGCTCGGCGGCAGTATGGAGTGCATTTCACAGCCCAGCCAATCTTGCCCTGTTCCGGTCGGAAACAAGACGGACATATCTCGCCAAGACCGCGCAGACACTCAAGCGAAGCGGATGGCTGGTCGTACCCAATACTAAGAGCCGCAACGTCCTCATTGATGACTTTGACTATGCATATGCCAGGACAGAAGAACGCGATTTCGGCACCTATCGCGCAATTCGATACCAACCGAAAAATTGAACAGTCCGATTTAACTTTCATCGAGGCTTTCGGGAGAAGTGCGCTGAAAGTCTAGCCGCGTATGAAGCTGAAAGCGGCACAACAACGGGGCCGATTTCCAAGCGGAATCGAATTGCGGCGCTCCAGGCGAGTCTACAGCCGTCATGCGCTTTTAGAAATCTTGCGGCCAAGGGAACCGTGGCCGGCTTCTTGTACTCCCAGCAATGCTGCAACGTGAAATGCGGCCTCGTGTCCCTCATAATGGCGCAGATGCAACAATCCCTGATTTTCGCGGCCGACATGGGCGCGCCAACACCCGCCAGATCGCTTAAGGCTAGCCACTTGCGCGAGCCCGAAGCGCGCACCTTGCGCTACCTCGGCATCGGCTTGCTGATTTCACTGTGTTTTCACATCATTTTTTTTGTGGTGATGCCTAAACGCGAAGTCAACGAGGACTCGCCGCCACAAGGCGCGCAAGGCACGATGGTGGTGCAACTGTCCCCATCTTCGCCGAGCCCGCCGCCGTCGCCCGCCGTGGCTGCTGTTACCCCGCCACCGCAGCAGGCCCAGCGTCCCAGAACGGTGGCGCCGCTGTCCCCGCGGATGATGACCGCCCCAAGTGCCACCCCGCAAAGCATACCGCTTGAGCCAGAGCCGCCCGCGCCGATCAGACCGCCTGAAGCTGCGCCTACCGACTTCATGAGCATGGTCAATGCCAATCGCGAGCGGCGGGCTGCGGCGGAATCTGCCGCGCGCGCGCAAGGGCGTTCCAGTGGCCGCGAGCCCTCCGCTGACGATATCGCCATGGCCAATATCAATCGCAACATCCGCTCGTTGACAAAGGGGGAAGGCACCAGCGGCGTATTTCAAATATTAAGCAAGGGCCATCGTGCCGCCCAATTTGCCTTCCGTGGCTGGACGACGGATTCACGCAACAGCCGGCGCGAAGTCATCGATGTCGATGCCGGGCTCAATGGCAACATTGACCAGGCCATCATTCGTCGCATGATGGAATTGATCCGCACCCATTACAAGGGTGATTTCAACTGGGATTCGCAGCGGCTCGGACGCGTGGTTGTGCTGTCGGCAAGGGTAGACGATAGCGCCGGGCTCGAGGAGTTCATGATGCGCGAGTTTTTCCCCTGACGGCATTGCTGTTCACACTGTCGCCTCAAACCCAAAAGCACCAGAAAGTTCGTCGGATAGATTGGAGGCCGGCAAAGCGCCGGTAACGAACGCGTTCAGATCTATGCGTCGACTTTGCTTCGAGGAGGACGATTGTAAGCGGAAATCTGGCGCCGTGCGCTGCCGCTTTCAATGCGTCCTGGCCGCCCTGATGGCGCTCTGCGTTACCTGAAGGACGCGTCCTATACGAACTCAACTTCTCCGCTATCCCTCCGAAAATTCCCACGCTTGCCGCTCGATCGCCGTCGAAACTTGACAAGCTAGAATCGTTCGGTCAAAATTTAGTACTAGTAAGAACCAAATTACTTTGCTGCAGTCAAAAATCAGATGCGAAACAAACGCTACATGCCACTGGTCCGCGCACTTGTCGAATGCGCCAGAAGCTTTGAACAATGCTCAAGCGCCCATGTGCGCGAGCTGGGTCTTACCCCAGCGCAATTTGACATCATCGCAACGCTAGGCAACACCGCAGGCATGAGTTGCAAGGAATTGGGCGAAAAAACGCTGATTACCAAGGGGACGATGACGGGAGTTCTGGATCGACTACAAGCTAAAGGGCTCCTCAGCAGGCACGATTCGCCGGAGGACGGGAGAAGCTGGATCACAAAATTGACGGTCGACGGCCAAGCACTGTTCGAAGAAATCTTCCCCAGACATCTCGCCCACCTTGATCCATTGTTCATTAATTTCACCGATTCGGAGCTGGACAATATGCGGCAACAACTTTGCCGATTGCGCTCCGCGTTCGAGGCTGAAGGCAACGCCGGCAGCAAGGTCTCAGTTTGAAAACAACGGGCTACACCGGCGTAGCGATCGGCTTGCACTGGCTGATCGGGTTGGCGATTCTGGTTTCGCTCGGCGTCGGCTTATACATGGTCGACCTGTCGCTGTCGCCAACCAAGTTGCGCCTGTATTCCTGGCACAAATGGGCGGGCGTGACGATTTTCGCGCTAGTGTTGATCCGCTGCCTCTGGCGCATCACCCACGCTGCCCCGCCGCTGCCAGACGCAATGCCGCCATGGCAGCGCATTGCCGCCGAAGGCACTCATTATGTGTTGTATGCGCTGATGATCGCCATTCCACTGACGGGTTGGCTGATGAGCTCAGCGAAGGGGTTTCAGACTGTGTACTTTGCCGTGCTGCCAATTCCCGACTTGCTCAACAAAAATGCGGAACTCGGCGAGACGCTCAATCTGCTGCACCGCTATCTGAACTACCTGATGATCGCCATAGTTGGCGCACATATCGGTGCGGCACTCAAACATCATTTCATCGACAAAGACGACATCCTCCGACGCATGTTGCCGCCCGTTCGAAGATGAAATATTAACCACCAACGAGTTAGTAAAACCAAAATGAAAATCCGCTCACACATTTCCATCGCTGCCGCTCTCGCCTTTGTTGCCAGCGCTGCGCAAGCAATCGAGTACAACGCCATACAGGCGGACAAATCAACCATTACCTTTACGTCCAAGCAGATGGGTGTGCCCGTGCAGGGCCGCTTCCCCAAATTTTCCGCTAGAGTCGCATTTGACCCCGCCAAACCCGAAGCCGCCAAAGTCGAGATCAGCATCGACCTCGCCGCGATAGACGCCGGCTCCAAAGACGCGAACGACGAAG
>JANMZU010000671.1:0-3081 GCA_031383585.1 Betaproteobacteria bacterium | reverse complement strand
CAGGAATGGAGCAAGAGAATGCGCGGGATATGAAGTGCTTACTGGAGAGGTTGTCGGCGAAGCTCTGGGAATCTTGAGGCGGGTCCGCGACAATTTGCGTGAGGCCGGAGCGCAGTGGCGGCGATGCCAAATCCCGTAAAGTGATCGGTGGTGGCTAATTGCTTTTCCGCCAGCCTGGCCGTTGCCTGCGCCGCAGGTAAATCCAAACAAACTCAAGCACTGGAGAGGTCTTCAGAGAACTTTCGCCCTGAAAACCGCGCCACTGCTAGATCTACGTTCTGAAACTAGTGAAGCTTCGCCGCCGCCCGTGTCTTACCGGCCCGCGCCGGCATATTGCACAAACCACAAACGTAGTTCGCCGTTAGCTCATTGGTATGCGTTACAAACTTGCCATGACAGCAGGTGCACGGCGTCAGCTGCACCATACCTGCGTCGACAAACTTGACCAATCGCCACGCGCGGGTAATCGTCAGCACAGCTTCAAATCCCAACGCCTTGGTCTTTTCGACATACAGCTCATAGGCCTTGATCACCGCATCGATCTCATCAATTGCCGTGGATTTATTCAGGTATTCGTAGATATTCAGGAACAGTGAGGAATGGATATTCGGCTGCCAGGACATGAACCAGTCAGTGGAGAAGGGCAACATCCCTTTCGAAGGTGACTTGCCCTGCACTTCTTTGTACAGCTTCAGCAGGCGCTCGTAGGAAAGATTGGTTTCGCTTTCGAGCACTTGCAGGCGAGCGCCGAGTTTGATGAGATGAACAGCCAGGTTGATGTCACGGCTTTCGCCGACGATGCTTTTCTGGGCGCGCATATTAAGCTGCCTCGGCCAACTTGCCAGCCATCAGGATGCTGGCGTGCAGGTCGTTAGTATTGTTTACTTTGCCGCTGGTCGTGAGCAGGTTCCAGACCAACTCATCATCGAAACGGAAGCGGCACATCAGCATATTGCCGCCGGCCACTTTCAACAACTGGCCGGGGGTAAGTCCGCTGATCACGCTAGCCACTTCTTCCGACAGCCCCAGGCGATACAAGGCTTGCGGGCGATCTGAGCGAATCATGTGTTGCGCCAGCATCAGGTAACTCATGTTGGCTTCGCGGATTTCTTCAAGCAGTTGTTCGGGTTGCATGGTGGTCTCCCAGAAGCTCGGTTGAATTCAAGATTGCGCTACTGCGGTCGTAATGCATCTGTTGCTATCGCGCTTTTTGCCGGTCTTTGCGTTTACTGTTGCTTTGATGGCTGTGCTTTTGCGATGTGTGAATTCTGCGCGGACGCGATCTTTTGCAAAATCCGAAAAGCGCCAAGAGTGCAGTCAGGGTTGCCGCCGCGACGCTTGTAGGGATTTCCTTTACAGCGTGTCAAACGCCTTTCAACCATCCAGGCAAAACAAGCAGTTAGGCGCGCTTCCTAAGGAATGCCCTCGCCTCTGATTCCGGTCTCGCATGTAAGGCATGGCCTGCATATGCGTCGCTGCCAAAAAAATATTCGACTTTCCCTAAAGTTAATCAAACGAACGCCCGATAAGAAAAGCACAGGTGGTTCGGCTTTGGTTTCGGGACCCCTCGGCAAGCCCGGCAACATCGGGTTTATCCAAAGCGCATGGATATCCATGCAAACGTAAGTACCCGAATGTTCGGATTTGATACTTTTCTCGTCACCAAATGGGAGCTCAAAATGCCTGGTATCAATACAAACGACGCTTCACTCAACGCATAACGCAGCCTGATGTCTTCGCAGGGGTCGCTGCAAACTTCAATTCAACGCCTGTCGTCGGGCCTGCGCGTCAATAGCGCCAGGGACGATGCAGCCGGTCTGGCGATTGCAGATCGAATGAATTCGCAAATCCGCAGCCTGACAGTTGCATCGCGCAACGCCAGCGACAGTATCTCAATGGCACAGACGGCTGAAGGCGCGCTCGGCAAAGTCGGCGATATGCTGCAGCGGATGCGCGATCTGGCTGTTCAGTCTTGCAATGCGACCAACACCCAATCCGACCACAACTCGATGGACGCTGAGGTCACGCAGCTGAAAGCTGAAATCAACCGCGTTGCCACCCAAACATCGTTCGACGGCACAAAGCTGCTAGACGCCTCGCTCACAGGCGCGAATTTCCAGGTCGGCGCAAATGCCGGTGAAACCATCAAAATTGCCTCAATCACCAATGCACAAACCGCGGCACTGGGCGGCACAGTCAACATAGCAACCGTCTCAGCGCCTGCAAGTGGCCTCTCCGGCTTTGCGACGGGCATCGCCGCAGGTGGCGTGCTCATCAATGGTGTGGACATTGGCGCCGTATCGACGGCGGGCTCCGCGCTGGAACGGGCCGGCCAGATGGTCAACGCGATCAACCTAGTCTCCACCCAGACCAACGTCGGCGCATCCTACGATGCAGCAACCGGTCAGATCACCATGCGCAGTTCCACTGGCGCCATCGCCATGACCGGCACGGTTAACGATGCTACCGTCGCCGGCTTCACCAACGCAACCGGTTCGGCAGCAGCTTCCGCTACTACCGGCATCACCGGCCTCAACGTGCAGTCATATGCCAATTCGCAACTGGCCATCACTCAGATCGATGCCGCTCTCAAGCAAGTGAACACGTCACGCGGCGACTTGGGTGCAGTGCAGGGGCGCTTCGAAAACGCCATCGACAGTATTAACATCACTGCCGAAAACGTCACCACCGCCCGCGGCCGTATCGTCGACGCGGACTTCGCGAAAGAATCGGCCAATCTGGCGCGCGCGCAGGTGCTTCAGCAAGCCGGTACCGCCATGGTCGCGCAAGCCAACGCGCTACCAAATGGCGTCATGCAGTTGCTGCGCGGCTAATCCGCCAGGTAGCAATACGCAAATCACGCAACAGGGAGTGCACCAAACAGGTGTCTCCCTGTTTCCGCATCGAACAGGTTCGAGCCTCATTGCGCCAGGTCCTGTTTGGCAGTCTTTGCAGCTTGATTCGATTTTCGAGGGAGCAACATGATCATTCCCGCCAGTTCAACCCACGTTTCCAGCGATACCGCCGCGCCGTCGGGCACCCCGCAGGTTCCGCCGTTGGGTGCCGCACAAGAAACTGTGC
>JANMZU010000552.1:0-5322 GCA_031383585.1 Betaproteobacteria bacterium | reverse complement strand
TGGCAAGCCGGTTGAAGGCAGCTGGCGGTCGCACCAGGTGCCCATTGCCGAGTTCAAGACCGGCGGGCATGTGCAGCAGCTCGAAAGCTGGCTCAAGAGTTACCGGCCCGAGGAGCTGTTCGACAAGAACGGCCGGTTCCTTGACGAGTTGGCCATGCTGGCACCGACGGGCCAGCGCCGCATGGGCTGCAATCCGCACGCCAATGGCGGCGGAATGCTGAAGCCGCTGGACATGCCTTCGTTCCGAACCTACGCCGTGGCGGTGCCCGAGCCGGGCGCCGTGGACGCCGAGGCCACACGCGTCCTGGGCCGGTTCCTGCGTGACGTGATGCGGCTGAATCTGAAAGCGGCCAACTTCCGCATCTTTGGTCCGGACGAAACCGCGTCGAACCGGCTGGACCCGGTGTTCGAGGTGACGTCAAAGATGTGGCTGGACGGCGTGCAGGAGGAGCGTGACAACCACCTCAGCGCCAACGGCCGGGTGATGGAGGTGTTGAGCGAACACCTGTGCGAAGGCTGGCTCGAGGGCTACCTGCTGACCGGCCGCCACGGCCTGTTCTCGTGTTATGAGGCCTTCATCCACATCGTCGATTCGATGTTCAACCAGCACGCCAAGTGGTTGAAGGTATGCAACCAGATTCCCTGGCGCAAGCCCATCGCGTCGCTGAACTACTTGCTCACCTCGCATGTCTGGCGGCAGGATCACAACGGTTTCTCGCATCAGGACCCTGGCTTCATTGATCATGTGGTGAACAAGAAAGCCGAAATCGTCCGGGTCTACCTCCCGCCGGATGCCAACTGCCTGCTCTCGGTGATGGATCACTGCCTGCGCAGCCGCCACTACGTCAATGTCGTGGTCGCCGGTAAACATCCGGCGCCGCAATGGCTGTCGATGGACGCCGCAGTCAGCCATTGCGCGGCCGGTATCGGCATCTGGCACTGGGCTGGTTGTGACGCTGGCGGTGAGCCTGATGTGGTGATGGTCTGTAGCGGCGATGTACCTACGCTGGAAACGCTGGCTGCCGTATCCATTCTGCGCACAAATCTGCCCACGCTTAAGGTCCGCGTTATAAACGTTGTTGACCTGATGAAATTGCAACCGGCCAGCGAGCATCCGCACGGACTGAGCGATGTCGATTTTGACGCGATCTTCACCATCGGCAAGCCCGTCATCTTCGCGTTTCACGGCTACCCTGCGCTGATTCATCGGCTGATTTACCGCCGCCGCAACCACGCCAATTTTCATGTGCATGGCTACCGCGAGGAGGGCACCATCACGACCGCGTTTGACATGACAGTGCTCAATGAGTTGGACCGTTTTCACCTCGCCATGGCGGCGATAGACCGCCTGCCGCAGAGCGGAGATGAGGGCGCGGCGCTGAAACGGTTACTCACGGAAAAGCTCATCGAACATCGGCAATATATCAACGTTCACGGCCAGGACATGCCCGATATTCGCGGTTGGACATGGCAGTCGTCTACCGAAGCCAAGCCACCTGGCTAGTGTCTCTGCACACTGACGAATCAACGCGCCATTGTCCTACGAGACAAAGCGGTCTGTCCGATAGGTAAGTGCGTTGAAAACCCCAATTATGTGCGTTGCGAAGTTCGCGACACTGCCGCTCGCCGCTCGATGCAAAAAATCGCATTGATTTAATCAGCAAATTCAATCTCACCTAGGGGTCCACATGAAAAATTCACACAAAATGAAACATCTGTCTGCCGCTATCGCTATGCTGGGATGCGTCATCTCCGCAAGCGCTTCTGCGCAACGCGTTACCGACGGCAGCTTCTGGAATAGCTACTCTTCATCCTGGTATGTCATGCCAAGCATCAACCGGATGGAACCGGACAGTCGCTTCGGTAGCGATCACCGCGGTGGAGGTTATGGCCTGCGCTTCGGTAAAGCAGTGTCTCCAAACTGGGATATCCAGTTCGGTCCTACCACCTCGCGTCAACGCTTCAATGGCGTTCGTTATCAGCAAAATACGCTGGGTGACGATGGTCTCTACATGTTTTCGCGCAACAGCTTTCGGCCCTTCGTGCTGATCGGTGCCGGTGCTGAAAACGACAAGGTCAATATCTACAGCCGCAGATTCCAGACCCAGCGTACCTCACCCTACGTAAATGGCGGTGTCGGTTTTCAATTTTCTTTTACTGAGCAATTGGGCATGCAAGCCGACGTTCGCCGCTCGCACGCCTATCTTCGCGGCGGTAACAACTTCGGCTTTGACCGCGCCAACACCAATATCTTCACCGTTGGCCTGACGTACGCATTCGACCGCCCTGCAGCACCAATGCCGGTCTCACGGTCGACGGCACCGGAACCTATTTCAGCACCCGCCCCCGTTATTGTTGCTGCCCCGCAGGTCGCTGCGACGCCAGCTCCAGCACCAACACCACCAGTGCCGCCACGCTTTGAGCGCGTCACCCTGGCCGCGACCGAATTGTTCGCCTTTGATCGTGCCGAGCTGAGCATGCCGCAACCCAAGCTCAACGAAATCGCCACCGCGCTAATGGGCAACTCACAGTACAGCAACATCACCATCTCCGGCTATACCGACCGGCTGGGCAGTGAGGCGTACAACATGAAGTTATCGCAACGCCGTGCTGATGCCGTCAAATCCTACCTGGTGTCCAGGGGTGTCCCAGCCAGCAAGTTGAACACCGTGGCGCGAGGTGAGAGCAATCCAATCGTCATGTGCAACAACAAGAACCGCGTTGAGCTCATCAAGTGTTTGGAGCCAAATCGCCGTGTGGAAGTTGAACAAATCGTGATCGAACGCCGCGTTCAGTAATCCATGTTCATCGGCAGTAATGAAACAAACGTCGAACCCGTTGCCCGCGAAAGCGGGCGAGGGGTTTGCGCCAACTTTGCTGCATGTAAGTAAAACCGAGAAGTGACCCCGTGCGCGTTCCCACACCCGAATCTGCTGTCGTGAAATATGCCGGTGAGCAGCCGCGTACACGCAAACCATTCTCCATGATTCGCGAGTTTCACCTCGCCGACTGGTTCACACTGGGCAACGCCGTTTGTGGAATGGGCGCACTGTTTTCCATGATGTCCTATATTCGCTCCAGCGAAGCCAAGCACGTCTACTTCGCCGGCGCGCTGGTATTGGTCGCGCTGGTGTTCGATGTCGTAGATGGCCGCGTCGCCAGATGGCGCCAACAGTCATCCTCATTGGGTCGTGAACTCGATTCGCTGGCAGATATCATTTCATTCGGTGTCGCACCGGCGATGATTGCCTACGGTGTCGGTATGAACGGCTTCTTTGACCGCATCGTGCTTGCGTATTTTGTGGCCTGCGGCGTATCGCGCCTGGCGCGCTACAACGTGACGGCAGAAATGCTTTCCGACGGCGGCGACAAAGTAAAGTACTTCGAAGGCACACCGATACCCACATCCGTATTGCTGGTCTGCCTGATTTCGATAGCCGCCTGGGTCGATGCAGTTGGCGCGGACCTCTGGTTCGGTGAACTCACTGTTTTTGGGCTGGTGCTGCATCCGCTGGTGTTGCTGTTCGCCGTGTCGGGCTCATTGATGATCAGCAGGTTTCGGATTCCAAAGTTTTGAAGGGCCGTGCATTGAGTCTCTGAGCAGCTGAAACGGCTCGAAAATCAAGCGCTGGCGCGGGTTGTGGCGTGATTTTGTGCTGCGAGGCACGCCAATGCTTGTTTATTGATCAGGCGCCCGGAAAAGCCCGCTCTTAAGAGCGAGGTCTGCCGCGCAACTGATCAAAACCGCCTGAACACAGGCTGTCTCGCCCTTAGCTGCGCCAATTCCGACTCCAGCGCCCGAATCTGTGAGAGTAAGGTGAGGGCGAGTGCAACGGCGTGCGGATCTAGCTCAAGATCGTGTCGCAGGCGGCTTGCGGTGCGCACCGTCACCACCCAGTCGGCGCTGAAGGTCCATGGCAGTGTCTCCGGGTTTGCTGGTAACAATGCACCTGCGTCGACAAGTTCGTGGACTTCGCTTTCAGGCATGCCGGTTAGTGCAACCAGCTCTTGAAGCGACACGCTCTGCGAGTGATGCAGCCACAGCGCATGAATGGTTTCAGTTTGCAATTGTTGTCTCCCTGACGACATGGCTGCGTGGGTCAAATGTGGAGCCCTCGGCCAGCTGCTTGAATAGCGCTTTCTCGCGATCATCGAGTGTCGGCGGCATTACGATCTTGACGATGGCGAATAGGTCGCCCGCTTGGGCATCCTTGCCCTCAACGTGTCCTGGTTTGGGCAATCCGCGCTTGGTCAGACGCAATTGCTGCCCGCTGCTCGTTGCTGCAGCCACCTTGAGATGTACCGCTCCTGCCAGCGTCGGCACTTCAATGCTGGCGCCAAGTGCGGCTTCCCATGGCGTCAGCGGCAGATCGATGTAAAGGTCAAAGCCATCGACCCGGTAGAGCGGGTGAGGGTGCAATTTGATATTGAGGTACAGGTCGCCGTCGCGGCCGCCGTTGTGACCCTTGCCACCCTGGCCGCGCAGGCGCAGACGTTGGCCGTCGGCGGCGCCTTTGGGAATGCGTACCTGCACGGTGCGCGCCTCACGCCGCACCAGACCTTGCGCATCGTGCATCGGCACACTCAGGTTGAGATCGACCTGTGTGCCCCGGTAGGCGTCCTCCAGGCTGATGCCTGCCGCAACATCGAAGTCCTCGCCCGCCATGGGAAAGCTCGCGTTGCTGCGGCCACCGCCGTGGCGCGCAAAACTGGCAAACAGATCCGACAGATCCACCCCCTCGAACGAGGATTTGCCGTCGTTGAATTGTGAATTGAATTCCTGACCCCAATCGCGCGAGGGCTGAAAGTCTTCGCCGGCGCGATGGCTACCCAAACGATCATAGGCGCCACGCTTCTCCGCATCTTTCAGCGTTTGATAGGCTTCGGCCACGTCCTTGAACTTGGCTTCGCCTTCGGGATCTTTGGAAACATCCGGATGATATTTTCGCGCCAGCTTGCGATAGGCTTTCTTGATCTCGTCGTCGTTCGCCGTGCGCTCGATGCCGAGAATGCTGTAGTAATCCTTGTACTTCATCTTGGGTTCATGGCCTATGCAGTTGGTATCAAGACTAGAATCTCAGCGCGCCAGCCTTGCCACGGCGGTATCAAACACCTGCCATGGCAAATTACCACTCTTCGCCGCTGCGGACTGTGCGCTGGATAACGCAGCGCGGATTTGCTCGATTTGCGTTCAGTATCGTATGTCCGGTTACGATTCAACGTGATGTGGAGTCGTCCACTCTATTTTCTTCCCCCTTTGGAAAAGGGGGATCGAGGGGGATTGTAAATGGTTGCAAACAAGGGGCAACCGCGAATTTTCCG
>JANMZU010000503.1:0-2792 GCA_031383585.1 Betaproteobacteria bacterium | reverse complement strand
CCGGGAATCACATAATCCACACCGTCGAGCGAGTTATTGGTGTCAACCACACCAATGATCGGCACACCGAGTTTCCGCGCTTCGGTCACGGCAATCTTGTGGTATCCAACGTCGATTACGAAAATCGCGTCTGGCACACCGCCCATGTCCTTGATGCCGCCCATCGAACGCTGGAGTTTTTCCATTTCGCGGGAAAACATCAGGGCTTCTTTTTTGGACAGCTTTTCGAGCGAACCGTCTTCAGCCATGGCTTCGAGTTCTTTGAGGCGCTTGATGGAGCCTTTGACCGTCTTGTAGTTGGTCAGCATGCCGCCGAGCCAACGGAAATCAACGTAAGGCATGCCAGCGCGTTGCGCTTCTTCCAGCACGATCTCGCGGGCCTGGCGCTTGGTACCAACGAACAGGATGGTGCCCTTGTTCGATGCCAGCTGGCGAACAAACTTGAGCGCGTCCTGATACATCGGGAGCGACTTCTCAAGGTTGATAATATGGATTTTGTTACGGGCACCGAAAATGTACGGTGCCATTTTGGGATTCCAAAAACGGGTTTGATGTCCGAAGTGGACGCCCGCCTCTAGCATTTGACGCATGGTTACTGACATAAAAAACTCCAGAAGTTAAGGTTAGCCTCCCCTCGCAAGACTCCCTGGCATTTGCCAGAAAGAGACCTTAACGGTGCAAGGGTGCGGATTTGCTTTGGCCGAAATCAGAATTGAATTCAAGCCGAAACAGCCTGCTATTATAGCCAGAAAAGCTGAGGAAAATCAAATACATTATGGAAACTTGGCGCATTGCATTGATGTTTATCACTCGTCTGGCGCTGTCGGCGGCGATCCTGTGGGCGGTTTTTCGTTACGTGGGCACGATCCCGTTTCTGTTGGCCGTCCCGATCGCGGGCGTTTTACTCTCCAAGCCCATCATTGAGGCGGGCGGCGCCTGGATTCACTGGGCCAAACGGCAGCCGTATGCCGAGTGGCAGGGTAACTATTACGAATTTGCCGGCTCGCAAATTCGTTTCATTGAAGTCGGCAGAGAGCTTTGGGTGGTCGATGCGGACCTGCTTCGCGTGATCGGTGAAAAGCCCAGCCTCATGTTTGAAAGCCTGTACGACAATCACGACTACGACGAGATCGGCGGGACCAAATACCGTGGCTTTTCACCAGCGGGTGCTGCAAAAGTGCTCAGCAAAAGCGAACATTTCGAGTCGAAGCGCATGCTGCTTTGGTTGCAGCGCGAGGTCTACAAACACCATGCGCGGAAACGGGAGTTGGCAAAATTGGACCTCGGCCGGTAACCTCTTTCGTCGCTATCCCGCTATACTTCGCCCTTGTTTTTTGCAACGAATCGACATTGTGAACGTCTCTCTGAAAACCCCCGAAGATATCGAAAAGATGCGCGTCGCCGGACGACTCGCGTCGGAAGTGCTGGACTACATCACGTCGCACGTAAAGCCTGGCATGACCACCGGCAAAATCGATGAACTCTGCCACGACTACATGGTAAACGTGCAGGGCACTATCCCCGCCCCACTCAACTACGCCCCGCCGGGCCACAGGCCTTACCCGAAGTCAGTATGCACTTCTGTCAATCACCAAGTCTGCCATGGTATCCCTGGCGACAAGGTGCTGAAACACGGAGATGTGATCAATATCGACGTAACGGTGATCAAGGATGGTTACCACGGTGACACCAGCCGTATGTTTTATATCGGCGAGCCCTCCATCCAGGCCAAGCGCCTCTGCGAGTGCACCTACGAATCCATGTGGCGCGGCATCGGCAAGGTCAAGCCGGGCGCAACGCTTGGTGATATTGGGCACGCCATACAGTCGTTCGCTGAGGGCCAGGGCTTTTCCATCGTGCGCGAATTTTGCGGCCATGGTATCGGCAAGAAATTCCATGAAGATCCCCAGATCCTGCACTACGGCAAGGCTGGCGCGGGCATGGCGCTTAAGGCCGGCATGATTTTCACCGTTGAGCCAATGATCAATGCTGGCAAAAAAGATATCCGTATGCTCGGTGACGGCTGGACCGTCGTTACTGCCGACCATAGCCTGTCGGCACAGTGGGAGCACACCGTGCTGGTCACTGAGGATGGTTTTGAAGTGCTGACCCAATCGGCTGGAACGCCGCCGATGCCGGCCAATCTCTCCTGACCTCGCGCCCAATAGACGATCGTGGTACTGCACGCAGTTCCTGACGCCGACAGCGAACAGCGCAGTGCGCTGACGCGAGCGGCGTACGCGAAACACATACGCGACTGGCTACTTGAACAGCGCGCCGCCTTGCAGGAGGCCTACCGGAAACGGCCGCTGCCGGACCGGAATTTACGCCGCCATGCCGCCATTGTGGATGAAACTATCCACCGCATCGCCAGTGACATCGGCGTGCCGGGAAACGTCGCGATTGCCGCCGTCGGTGGCTATGGCCGTGGGTTCCTGTTTCCCGCATCCGATATCGATCTGCTGGTCCTGCTGCCTGAAGGTTCGCCACCGGCTGCGACTGTAGAGGCGTTTGTCAGCCTGTTATGGGATGTGGGTCTTGAGCCGGGCATCTCTGTACGCACGATTGGCGAGTGCGTCGAGGAAGCAGGCAAAGATGTCACCGTCGCTACTGGTCTTCTGGAAATGCGTGGCATCTGGGGTGATATGGCCCTGGTGTCACAGCTACAGCTCGCACTCAAGAAATCGCGCTCGGTCAGCGCTTTTTTCGCAGCAAAAATTGATGAGCAAAAGCGTCGCCACGCTCGCCACAACGATGTGGCGCTGAATCTTGAGCCGAATATCAAGGAGAGC
>JANMZU010000471.1:0-10373 GCA_031383585.1 Betaproteobacteria bacterium | reverse complement strand
CCCGCTCAATGTCGATGGCTTTGACCGCTGCCTTAGGCCATTCGAGTGCTGCAGTCCGCGCCAGCGCGCTGATGCCACCATGAAATGCACGCGTCCCATCTCTCCCCGATAGGCCAAAGTCGCCATTCGTATCCTGCACAGTGACGAACGCCCCGCCTTCGTGGGTCATTCGTGCGGCAACTACGCGACTGGCACGGAAAGCTTCGCGATTGACCGCAACTGCATCATCAACCGTGTTCACCGCGCGCAAACCGCCAAGAAAAACGACCGCGTCTGCATCGTCTGGAACCGAAGCCACAACGCTGGCTTTTACGCCGCGTTTCGCCAGGCTGGCGACCACCGCCGCCGCTACACCGGTACCGTCTTCGGTGACAACTAATCGCTGTGCGCCGAGAATTCCCGCGAGTGCCAAACCGACTGGGCTGGCGGACACTTCCCGGACAGCGAAACGCGTGACGCTCGAAGAAATGTTGACTGCAGCCGACATACTCGACACGGGCACGGCCGGTTCTCCGGCAGAGCGCATATGCTCGACGATTTGACCAAGCGTGCGCAGCAACGCAAGCTCTGCCCCCTTCACCTCAGGCAGATGCGGCGCGCGTTCGCGCAATGCCGAAAGAATTTCAACGCGCTTGATGCTGTCAATGCCGAGGTCAGCTTCAAGCGCCATGTGCATGCCGAGCATTTCTTGCGGGTAACCTGTTTTCTCAGCAACGATGGACATCATCAGCGCCTCAAGATCAAGCACCTGCGCTGTCCGTGCGGTGGGAGCAAAGTCTGCATCGTTGTTCGGCGCATCCGGGATGGCGGCAGAGACAAACGGCGCAACAACGAGCGTCGCAACGGCAAACGCAGCACCACCGGCAACCCGCATTTTGTCGACGATTTGTCCAAGCGTGCGCAGCAACGCCAGCTCAGCCGCTTTCAATTCCGGCAGATGGGGCACACGTTCGCGCAACGCGGAAAGAATTTCGACGCGCTTGATACTGTCGATGCCGAGGTCAGCCTCAAGCTCCATGTGCGCCCCCAGCATTTCCTTCGGGTAGCCGGTTTTCTCGGCGACGATGGACATCATCACCGCCTCAAGATCAAGTACTGGCGGGGCTTGCGGGGCGATTGTCGCAGCGGTGACGGTGGCCGGGGAAGTTGTTATTGCGGCGTCCACGGCCACAGCGGCAGAGGCCGGTGCAACGGCAATTTCAGCATCACCAGCGGCGTCGCCAACAGCATCGCCAGCAACGCGCATATGCTCGATGATCTGTCCGAGCGTACGCAGCATCGCTAGTTCAGCCGCCTTTACCTCAGGTAGATTCGGCGCGCGTTCGCGCAATGCCGAAAGAATCTCGACACGTTTGATACTGTCGATACCCAAGTCAGCTTCGAGCCCCATGTGCACGCCGAGCATTTCCTGCGGATAACCGGTTTTCTCAGCGACGATGCTCATCATCAACGTCTCAAGATCAAGCGCTGGTGCGGCCTGCAGGGTGGCTGTCGCTGCTGCGGCGGTGACCGGGTTTTTGTCCGCGACAGCAACCGGAACAGATGCAATTGCGGCACCACCAGCAGCACGCATATGTTCGATGATTTGTCCGAGCGTACGTAGCATCGCCAGTTCAGCCGCCTTCACCTCGGGTAGATTCGGCGCGCGTTCGCGCAACGCCGAAAGAATCTCGACGCGCTTGATGCTGTCAATACCCAAGTCGGCTTCGAGCTCCATGTGCACACCGAGCATTTCCTGAGGGTAGCCGGTTTTCTCGGCGACGATGCGCATCATCAATGCCTCAAGATCAAACACTGGTGCGGCTTGCAGGGCGACTGTCGCCGCTGCAGCGGTGACCGGGTTTGTGTCTGGGACAGCAACCCGAACAGCTTCAATTGCGGCACCACCAGCAGCACGCATATGCGCGATGATCTGTCCGAGCGTGCGTAGCATCGCTAGTTCAGCCGCCTTCACTTCGGGCAGATTCGGCGCGCGTTCGCGCAACGCGGCAAGAATTTCGACGCGCTTGATGCTGTCGATGCCGAGGTCGGCTTCGAGCTCCATGTGCACGCCGAGCATTTCCTGCGGGTAGCCGGTTTTCTCGGCGACGATAATCATCATCAACGTCTCAAGATCAAGCGCTGGCATAGCTTGCGGGGCGGGGACCGGCGCAACCAATGGCTGGACGACCTGCGCCAGCGCCGGTGGCGGCACAACAGCGGACCGCGCCTGCGGTGCTCCAACCTCAACGGCTGCAGGTTGCGCGACTACAGCAGCAGCTCCCGTTGCGGCTGCAGGCATTGGTACAGGTATGGGGGCGGGCACAAGCTGACTTGCCTGCGCCGCAACACCGCCGTGAAGCAGCGCGCCCAGTCCGGCGAACGACGCCTCCGCGGTTTTCAGGAACGCCATGTGGCTCTCCGCCATCGCATGCTGATACGCGGCGTGCGCCTCGGCAGTTTGGCGCTGCGTTTCTTGGAAAGCATGAACCCAGGCTAGATGCGCCTCAGTCGCAATGACCGGGGTATTCGCCAGTGGCTGTGCGCCTTGTGCAGCGATGGCTGCATGGGCGACCGGCATTTCCACTGTGTCACGAATAATCATCGGTTCAGGCAGAACGCGCGGCGGATTAGGCGGTGGCAAAACCTTCGAGCCACCCGCTGGAGGATACGGCCGACCTGCATTGGTGCCGAGTATGGGCATCGTCATGGCAGGCTTCTTCACCGGCTTCTCCGAGGGCGGTGCAAACTGTGCCCACAGCGAGGCGAAATCGATTGCAACGCCAGCCAGAGCGAGTCGCCCCAGCCCTTCCTGAAACGCGGTGACGCCGTGCTTGCCTTTGCGGTCAAGGCTAACGGCACGGTGCGGGCGGTCGCCGAGAATCCGTCCAACCAAATCGGTCAGCACACCGCCTGCACCGACTTCAACAAAGATGCGCACACCACGCGCATACATGGCCTCGATTTGCTCGACGAATCGTACCGACTGGGAAAGCTGCGCAGCGATTTGTTCGCGGATTGCCGACGCTTTCTTGGCATAGGTTGATGCCGTTGCGTTGCTGTAGACATCGTGCCGTGGCGCATTCACTGTTACGCCGAGCAGAAATTCGCCAAACGGCGCGCTGGAACCGGCCACCAGCGGGCTGTGGAATGCAGTTGCAACGGACAGACGCCTGGCAGTCATTGCCTTGGCTGCCAACGCCGCTTCTACCTTGCTGATCTCTTCGACTGACCCTGACAGCACCACCTGGTTCGGCGAATTGTGATTGGCAACAACCACATTGGCGCCGCTCACGGCAACTGCTGCTTGCACCGCGTCGATGGAGCCCGCGACGGCGGTCATCGCGCCGGGCACGGCAGACGCATCGCGCATCAATTCGCCGCGCCGACGCGCGACCTTGACCAGACTGGCCGCGTCAAACACGCCCGCTTCGTGCAATGCGGAAACCTCGCCGAAGCTGTGGCCGGCAACGCAAGACGGGCGTATGCCGACGGCATGCAGCACGTTCGCCAGAGATTGGCTGTGCACACCAAGCGCGGGCTGTGCCCACTCTGTGGCGGTTAATTTTTTCTGTTGCGCTTCACGATCTGCGTCTGTGAACACCGGCTTTGGAAACACCACATCGTGCAGGTGTTCGCCTTCAAACGAAAAATTAGCCGCATCGTCCCAGGCTTGGCGCGCCTGGTCGAACGCCATGGCCATCTCGGCGCCCATACCCACGTACTGGCTGCCCTGACCCGGGAACAGGAAAGCGAGCTCCCCGGCATCCGCCGGGCTAGGCGCGAAGTGCACTCCCAGCGGATTGACGTATGCCGCGTTTGGTGCCTTTTCAATGGTAGTGGCAGCTTGCGCGAGCTTTTCTCCCAGTTGGCCAATATCCGCAGCGATGATCGCCAGGCGCACCGGGTCGCCCGCCACAAACGAAAGTTGCGCCTCGCGGGCAACGTGACAAAGCTCTTCTTTGCTGCCCGCCAATGCGCGGCACTTGGCAACCAATTCCGTCGCGCTGCTGGCGCTGAGCAATACCAACTCGGTGGGGACCGAGCGCAATCGCCAGGCCGTTTTGCCGGTATCCACCGACGGTACGTATTCCTCAAGTGCTACGTGAAAGTTACTGCCGCCGAAGCCGAAACTCGACACAGCGGCGCGGCGTGGGTGCGCGCTGTCGCGAATCCACGGGCGGCGATGGGTGTTCAGGTAGAACGGGCTCTGTTCGATGCCCAGTTTTGGGTTCGGCCGGTCGATCTTGATCGTTGGTGGTAGTACTTTATGGTGTAGCGCCATCACCGCTTTGAACAAGCCAGCTGCGCCAGCGGCTGCCTTGGTGTGACCGATCTGCGACTTGACCGTGCCGAGTGCGCACCACTGATTGTCGTCACGCTCTCCACCGAATGCGAGCTTTAACCCAGCGAACTCGGCGACATCGCCGGCCTTGGTGCCGGTCCCATGGGCCTCAACCAGTTCTACCGTCTCAGGGCCGAACCCAGCGACTTCGTAAGCGCGACGCAGCGAACGCGCTTGTCCCTCGGGCAGCGGCGCATAAACGCTGTTGGCGCGCCCGTCGGACGCTGAACCGATGCCGCGAATAACCGCGTACACCCGGTCGCCATCGCGCTCGGCGTCATCAAGACGCTTCAGCGCCATCATTGCAATACCTTCGCCGAGCAGCGTGCCATCGGCCGCATCGGAAAATGGCCGACAGTCGCCGGATGGCGAAAGCGCGGGGGTCTTGCTGAAACACATGTACATAAAAATATCGTTCATCGCGTCGACGCCGCCGGTGATGACGAGGTCCGATTGACCGATCTGTAGTTCGTTGATGCCCATCGATACGGCAGCCAGCGAGCTGGCGCATGCGGCGTCGGTCACGGCGTTGGTACCGCGCAGGTCGAAGCGATTGGCGATGCGACCCGCCACCACATTGCCCAGCAGGCCGGGAAATGACGATTCCTGCCATGGTGTGTAGTTGCTGGCGATGCGCGCGCAGATTTCTTGCGCTTCAGATTCCGGGATGCCGCTTTCGCGTAGCGCTTTTAGCCAAACTGGCTTCTGCAAACGACTCGTCATGGTGCCGAGCAATTCCAGCGCCGAGGTTACGCCTAACAAAACGCTGATCCGGTCACGATTCATGGTCGAAAACTGGCCTTGCGCTGCGTCCTCAAGCACCTTTTGGGCAACGATCAGCGCAAGAATCTGTGCCGTATCGGTTGCCGGCACGATGTTTGGCGGAACGCCAAACTCGAGTGGATCGAAATCGACCGGTGCCAAAAAACCACCGCGCTTGGAGTAGGTCTTGTCGAGCGCCTTCGGGTCCGGATCGTAGTAGTCCTCAATCAGCCAGTGTGATTCCGGCACGTCGGTAATCAGATCCTTGCCATTCAGGATGTCGCTCCAGAAACCGCGGGAGTCGGTCGACCCGGGAAACAAGGCGCTAACGCCGACGACGGCGATGGGAATTTGCTGACGGTTTGGTTTGGACATGAGCAGGATCTCAATTACGCTGATAGTGTGATGCAGAAGGCAGGTCGCTAAAACTCAGGAAAGCAGTCGGGGTTGGAACTGAAACGAGGCGGCCGAAACCGGCAAACCATAACTGCGAAGCTGGCTGGCCCGGGTGATGAAGGCCGCACCTTCTAGCAGGTTCAGTGCGATCTGCACGACCGAACGATTCTTTGGCTCGGCGAGGAAGGAGCCGGCCACCCAACGGTTAAATGCGCCCATCGCCGGGCCGCACCATATCTGGTAATCGGCGCTTCGCGAAGCCTCGCCGTCAATGGCCCATTTGCTAGCCTTGCCCAGATACCAGCGGAAGACCAGCGCCATGCGGTGCTTGGGGTCCGCCTCAGCACGGGCAACTTCAGAGGCATCGCGTTTTTGCCAAAAGGCTCTGGTTTCGTTCCAGATCTCATCGAAGCTCGCATGTAGCACGTCATTCTCCAGCCGCGCCTTGAGCTCTGCCGAAATCGCTTCGAGCGATGCGTTTGAATGCCATGCCTCGTATAGTTTTGCCGCACGCACGCCGAACATAGTCCCACGCTTAAGCACCTGCACCTTCACACCAAGCTCGAACATATCGGCGGCAGGTGCCATGATCACGTCTGAGACGTCAGCCTCGGCCAGCATCGCCTTGCCAGCATCCGACAAACCAGCCTCAACTGCCGCCTGATTGACGGTACCGGTAACTACGTAGGCGGCACCCATCGCAAAGGCAGCAGCCAACGAGCCAGGCGAACCCATTCCGCCTGCCGCGCCCACCCGAATCGGGCGCGAATAGCCATGTTGCGCCGCCAGTTGATCGCGCAATGCCATGATAGTGGGAAACAGCGCAACAAGAAGCTGATTATCCGTGTGACCGCCACTATCTGCTTCGACGGTGATGTCCTCCGCAACGGGTACCTTCGCCGCAAGCTCTGCCTCGGCAGCGGTCAGGAGGTTCTGCGCAACCAGCGCACGCAGTATCTCGGCAGGTGCAGGCGACATGAAGCGAGTCGCCACCTCGCGCCGCGATATCTTGGCGAACACCCGATGTTTGCGGACAATATTTCCGTTGGCATCGAGATGCAGGCCAGATGCGGCGCAGCGCACAATCGCCGGGGTCAGGCGCATGAACGCCGACGCCGAAATAATCGGCACGCCCTTGCGGAGCAGCAGATCGGCAACGCGGTTTTCAAGTTCGATTTCGTTCGGCGAATGAATCAGATTGACGCCCCAAGGTGCGCGGTCACCCAGCGTCGAGATTAGCTCTTCAATCGCCGCTTCGACGCGCGGATAGCCCAGTCCGCCTGCGCCAAAAAATCCGACCATGCCTGCCTCGGCCATGGCAATGCACATGCGCGTGGTGGCAATTCCGTTGGCCATCTCGCCGGCCACATAGGGAAAACGCACGCCATGCGCTTCACAAAAAGAGCGATCGCCCAGCCATTCCGGATAAATGGCGGGCAAGGTTGCTAGCAGCGGGAAATCCTCAGCCGAAGCCACACTAGCTACCGCGCCACCGAACACCAACCCAACGCGCGCGCGCGACTTGTCACGAACGATATGCAACGGTTCACGCACCTGCGCCAGCAGCGTGCCCAATTCGCTCGGCTCGAAAACAGGTGTTTGGGAGCCAGGCCGCCAATGCCCGACGGGGGTTAGCTCAGAATGGTTCACAATTAACCTGGGAAGAATGAAATAAAGATCATGGAAAGGATCGCGCGAGTCTCGTCTAACCCGCGCAAATGCCACTACAGCAGTGCGCGTGGATGATATTTGCTAGTGTTGCGACACGAAGCCGCATGCCGATTTCCCCCTCACAACGAAGTAGCAAACCGCAGTAACGCTGGGTGAATCCAGGGAAACACTCCAAACAAGTTGCAAACGCTACCCGAGATTTGTTCGTGATAAGTGCTGATAAGGAACGCGGATCACCAAAACGGAATTGGCGAAGCAGATCCCGTTGATAGTGGAGAATTATAGTGGATACCGCCGACCGGGGGCGATTTTTTGATGTAATAAAGCCCCGGTTTGCAAATGCAAGTGGCTGACTTAATTGAATTTTTTATGGGTAAAATTTCTGTCTACTCCGCAAGCATTAATTCTTTTTAAGCCATCGCGGCGCCATCGCGAACCGGGATTTTCCGCGCCAAAAACAGAGCGCCCCTGCCTATGGCCATGTCGGAAACCGACAATGCTGTCGCCTAGGATTTCCGCGCATCGCAAATCGTGTCCTGAACAAAACTGCCACGCCAGTGAGTCTGGCGTGTTTTAGTGGCGGCGCAAGCGGGCGGGAACGCGCGCAACTCAATTCAGCTTCGTGTCTGGGTCCCCCTTGCAAGAATGCAAACACAAGCATTGACGAGCGTCCCCGAGACTTTTCTGTCCGAAACGCGCGCGAATGCTTGTGTTTGGCAAATTATTGTGACCAAGCCAAAACCTGTAGCGGCCAACGCGGTAAAATATCGCGTGCCGCAATGGCCCAATGTCCCGAGCATTCTCGCCGCGGACGTCCCGTTTCTTCTGGAGAGATTCATGCCACTCGTTTCCATGCGCCAACTACTCGACCACGCCGCCGAAAACGGCTACGGCTTGCCCGCTTTCAACGTCAACAATCTGGAGCAAGTGCAAGCGATCATGGAGGCCGCCGCCGAGACCGACAGTCCGGTCATCATGCAGGCTTCTGCAGGTGCGCGTAAGTATGCGGGCGAAACATTTTTGAAATACCTGATTCAGGCTGCGGTCGACTCCTATCCGCACATTCCGGTGGTAATGCATCAAGATCACGGTCAATCGCCGGCCGTTTGCGATTCGGCCATGAAATTGGGCTTTTCCAGTGTGATGATGGATGGTTCCTTGCAGGCCGACGGCAAAACCATTGCCAGTTACGAATACAACGTCGAAGTGACACGCAACGTCGTCAATATGGCCCACGCCACCGGCGTCTCGGTCGAAGGCGAATTGGGCTGCCTGGGCTCGCTGGAAACGATGAAAGGCGACAAGGAAGACGGCCACGGCACTGACGCAACCATGACGCGTGAACAATTATTGACTGATCCGAATGAGGCCGCCGATTTTGTCCAGAAAACCGGCGTAGATGCGTTGGCCATCGCCATCGGCACCTCGCATGGCGCGTACAAATTCACCCGCAAACCGACCGGCGATATCCTTGCTATCGACCGCATCAAGGAAATCCATGCGCGCATTCCCAACACGCACCTGGTGATGCACGGCTCCTCAAGCGTGCCGCAGGATTTGCTTGAGATCATCCGCGCCAATGGCGGCGAAATGAAAGAAACCTACGGCGTGCCGGTAGAAGAAATCCAGGAAGGCATCAAGCACGGCGTGCGCAAGATCAACATCGACACCGATATCCGACTTGCCATGACCGCTGCCGTACGCAAGTTCATGAACGAAAATAAATCGCACTTCGACCCGCGCGACTTCCTCAAGCCTGCGCGTGCAGCCGCCAAGGAAATCTGTAAGCAGCGTTACCAGCAGTTTGGTTGTGCGGGACAGGCTTCGAAGATCAAACAAGTCTCCCTCGCGGCGATGGCGCAGAAATACGCGAATGGGGAACTGAAGGCCATCGTGATTTGAAGGGTGCGTCGTTGACCTGTCGGAAATGCGATTATTTGCTGCACAGTTCGGCGTGTGGCTTCCGCGTACGGGTCGTAACCGTGTTTCCGCCAATATGCGAACGGCCGCTGAACTAGCGGCTATTCAACTGGAAGCGCGTTTAAGGAAGACGGTGATGTCAACTCTGATCTCCGCATTGCTGATGTTCCCGCTTGTTTTACTTGCGGCCTGTGGACCCTGAAATGTTTGAATCCTCCATCAAGTCACTGCCGTTGATTGCGCGCGGCAAAGTCCGCGACATTTATGCCATCGACGAGGACAGGCTCCTGCTCGTCACCAGCGACCGTCTCTCGGCTTACGACGTGATCCTGCCGACACCGATCCCGCATAAGGGCGAGATTCTTGTTTCGCTGGCTAATTTCTGGTTTGAAAAACTTGGGCACATCGTTCCAAACCAATTGACTGGCATCGATCCAGAGACAGTAGTCGCGCTGAACGAACGTGATCAGGTGCGCGGCCGCGCCATCGTCGTCAATAAATATCAAGTGCTGCCTATCGAGGCAGTCGTGCGCGGCTATCTGGAAGGTTCCGGCTGGAAGGAATACCAGGAGTCACAATCAGTTTGTGGGGTGAAGCTGCCGGCAGGATTGCAGCGTGCCTCGAAATTGCCGGAGCCGATATTCACGCCCGCCACCAAGGCCGATGCCGGCGAACACGACGAAAACATTGACTTCGTCACATGCGAGAAAATCATGGGCGCCGCGCGCGCCGCTGAAGTGCGCGAAATCGCTATTCGGCTCTATACGGAAGCTGCAGCATATGCGCTCGGTAAAGGCATCATCATCGCCGATACCCAATTCGAATTTGGTATCGATGCGAAAGGTAAGCTTCACCTCATCGACGAGGCGCTAACACCAGATTCCTCCCGCTTCTGGCCGTTGGCTACTTACAAGGTTGGCGAGTCACCGGAGAGTTTCGACAAGAAGTACATCCGCAACTGGCTGGATGCGATTGGCTTCAATCGCAAGCCGCCTGCGCCTGATGTTCCGGCAGATATTGCGCAAAAGACCAGCGATAAATACCGCGAAGCGCTAGACCGATTGACGCGATAGGCGACCTTCTCGCAGCGTGTCGGCCTATCTGTCCACCGGATCGAGCCTGACGGAGACCTTGTTCACCACCCGTCCATCGTCGCCCATCATTACGCTGAAATCCACCCAGTAACCCCATGAGTCACGATAGCGATAATCCCATGCTGTCGAATTGAGTTTGTCAAAGCGCACCTGCCGGTAAGGCGTTCCGAGCAAAGTAGTAATCTCCCGCGCGGCTTGTCCCGGCG
>JANMZU010000072.1:0-2219 GCA_031383585.1 Betaproteobacteria bacterium | reverse complement strand
CGAAAATCGCCACCGGTCCTTGCCCTGTCACCTGCGTCAAAAACTTCTCGCCTTCCCGTGAGATCGTCATCGCAATACCTGGCGCGATGGTGTAGACGCCAACATATTGATCAAACACGTTCGCGGCGAGTGCAACAGGCTTCCTCGCCGCCGGTGGCGTATTGGATACGCGGAGGCTTTTGTCGCTGCCGCTGGCTTGGTTGACGATGAGGTATGTGGTCTCGCCACCGGCATCGGTTTCAAATGTGAAGGTGGTGAATGAATTCGGCTGGAAAAATTCCGTCGCCGATGCCGCCGTGATCGGACCTTTGCCGCCGCCAGTGCGCTGAATGAAAAGCTGGTTACCTTCGCGGGTGACGGTACGGTTGGTTTTCTCATCCAGCTTGTAGATGCCGATGTGCTTGTCCAATGCGGCGTTATCCAGCGTGATCGCTTTCAGATCCTTGTAAGGTTTGCCCATGGCAATGGCGGCGATTTTTTCCGTCAGGTAAGCAGGGCTGGCACCGCCGCCGCCTGCGCGGTTGAACAACATCGCTGCATACACTGTCGATTCCGGTATGCGCACCCCGTAGCTGACAAAGCCGTTGATACCGCCGCTGTGCGCCATCGAATCCTGCCCCTGCAGCTTGCGCAAGCCCCAACCGTAGCCGTAGACGGTCTTGCTGCCGTCGGTCAGTGTGTAAGGCGTGAAGGCGCGCTTCCATGTTTCAGCTTTGAGCAATTTGCCAGCGCTGATCGCCGCGTCCCATTTGGCGAGGTCATCAACCGAAGAAAGCAGTGAACCAGCGGCGTACGGCTGGCTCATGTGCAACGGCGGCGCGACCTTCACTCTGTCCGCATAGCCTTCGACGCGTTTCTTACCGCTGCGCTCGAAGCCCTCATAAGCAGAATCTTTCATGCCCAGCGGCTCGAAAATATTCTTCGCCACGAAGTCGGCGTAACTGATGCCGGACACGCGTTCGATGATCGCACCCAGCAGGAAATAGCCCGAGTTGCTGTATTCCCATTTCGAACCAGGCGCAAACTTGAGCGGCTGGTCCTTGAAGCGCGCGATCATCTCATTCACCGTCACCGCCTTGGACATAGTGGCGCCGTACTCACGAGAATCGGTGTACGAGGGTACGCCGGAAGTATGTGTGAGCAAGTGTTCGATGGTCACTGCGTCGCCGCTCTTGGGATAATCGGTCAGGTGCTTTGTGATGGGGTCGCTGACGCTGAGCTTGCCCGCATCGGCCAGCATCAGGATCGCAACGGACGTGAATTGCTTGGTCAGCGAGCCGATGCGCAGTACATCGTCGGGCTGCAGCGGCGTTTTCTTTTCCACATCTGCCAGCCCGAACGCACCGCGATAGATCGGTTTGCCGTCGCGCGTGACGATCACCGTGGCACCGGGTTCATCGGCCTTGAAGTGCGGCGCTAGCGTGGCTTCGATGCTCTTGGCAAGTGCGGCATCGACATTCGCGGCTTCCTGCGCGTGGACAGCAGTTGAAAGCACCAGCGATGCCGCCAACAGGGAAATACAGACTCGGCTCCACGCACGCGTGGTCGAAGGATGGTTCATTTTTTAATTGTCCGGGATAAAAAGGTGAGCGCGGAGTATCGCTTGGCTGGCATCGAGTCGCAACATGTCATGGGACGGATTGGCGATTCGACGGGTTGGATTGCGGGAGCCAACCAGGGTCTTGCGCATTGAATGGCTTGCACTCTGCTGCACCGAGCCAAACCGGCGATCCACGATGAAGCAAAAACTCACGTTTGCGCAGACGCCGTTCGCGCAGCTTGTCGCCGGTGAGTGCGCAACCTGTGCCATTCGCTGGGATGGCGAATCTTGAGATTTCGAGCAGGGCCACATTTACGAAGAACGCCATTTAGTGGGGCTCGCAGACCATTTTCATCCGGGAAGCTCCGTCAATACTGGAGTTCCACCCCGCTCCGAATCGCTCTTTCGCTCACCCAAGCGCCTCTATCGGCTGCAGCGCCAGCGCCTGCCGCACATGCCGCAACCCTGATAACGCCACAATGAAAATCGCCAACGCACTTGCCACCGCCAGCGGCAAGACCAGGCCAACCAGTGGACTGGCGCGTTCGACGAAGTCGCCGAGGTATTGCTGAACCAGCAATGCTGCCAGTGGAAGAGCGAATGCTGCGGCAACCACCAGCGGGACCGCGAATTCTGCCGCCACCTGCCGGACGATGGCGGCATTGCCCGCACCATGCAG
>JANMZU010000457.1:0-2622 GCA_031383585.1 Betaproteobacteria bacterium | reverse complement strand
TCAGGCTAAATTTCTGGAGCGCAGCCTCAAGTTTTCACCGGTGGCCGCCTTCCAGTACGCACATTATTTTCCAGAAGCCAAGAATCATGCCCAGCAAGCGCTTGCGCACGAACTGGTATTCGCTGCCTTTACCGGAACCTTCGTTGATTGCCGGCCCGCCTTGCTGCGCACCGCCGCGTCCTATGCGGCCGCACGCGATGCGGGCAAGAACAAAGTGATGGAAACCGGCACCGCACTGGCCAAGGCGATAGATGAAGCGCTGACCGTCACTGCAGAAGCGAGAAAGCTGCTGGGTGAGCGCTACGTCAAAGGCTGGGAACATATCGGCCCCGATATCGAGCAACAACTGCGCGCACTCTTCTGTGCGGATTTCATGCGCGACACCAAAGTCGAACAGCTGATGCACTACCCGCGCTACCTGAAAGGGATCGTCCTGCGAATCAATAAGGCGAGACAAGGCGCAATGGAGCGCGATTTGGAGCAATTTCAGTCATTGCGGCCGCTTTGGCAGAACGCCCTCGCTGTCGCTGATTCGCTGGACCCCAAGGACATCGAATACCGCTGGATGGTTGAGGAACTGCGTGTGAGCCTGTTTGCGCAGGAACTGCGAACACCGATGCCGGTGAGTGTGAAGCGTGTAGGCAAGGTTTGGGAAGAACTGGACAAAAGACAATGAACGCTGAAAGATATCATCGTGTAGCGGCCCGCATGGCGCACATCGCACCGTTCGAAGTCATGGAAATCCAGACCGCCGCCCGAGAGCTGGAAAGGCATGGCAAAGATGTGATCCACATGGAAATCGGCGAGCCCGATTTCACGACGCCGCAGCCGATCGTCGATGCGGCAATTGCAGCGTTGAACGAGAAGCCGATGTTCTACACCTCGGCACTCGGCATCCAGCCGCTGCGCGAGGCGATTGCGCATTTCTACTGGAACAAGTACCACGTTCACGTTTCACCTGATCGCATCATCATCACTGCCGGTTCCAGCGCCGCGCTGCTCATGACGATGGGGGTGCTGCTCAATGCCGGTGATGAAGTTTTGCTGGCCGACCCCGGATACCCATGCAATCGCCATTTCGTTCGCGCGATGGAGGGGGTGCCAAAGGCGATTCCGGTTGGTCCGGAAACCGACTATCAGCTGGCCGCCTGCCATGTCACTGCGCATTGGAACGAACGCAGCGTCGCCGCATTGGTGGCGACCCCATCCAACCCGACCGGCACGGTCATTCCGCCGGACGAATTGCGGCGCATACACGCCGAGGTCACATCACGCAGCGGCACGTTGATCGTCGACGAGATTTACCAGGGACTCACCTACGGGATCCCGCCGACGACCGCGCTGTCGATCGCCGACGACATGTTCGTCATTAACAGTTTCTCGAAGTATTTTCAGATGACTGGCTGGCGCCTGGGCTGGCTGGTGGTCCCGCAGGGGTACGTGCGCGAGGTGGAAAAGCTTGCGCAAAATTTATTCATCTCAGCGTCGACGCCAGCTCAGTACGCTGCGCTTGCCGCCTTCGATGTCGAAACCATCAACATCGTCGACGCCCGCCGCAGCGAATTTCAATCGCGGCGGGATTTCCTGATTCCCGCACTGCGCAGTATCGGCTTCGGTATTGCTGTTGAGCCGCAGGGGGCGTTTTACATCTATGCGCAGAGCGACCAGCTGGCGGAGGATAGTTTTGCGTTGTCGCGGCGAATTCTGCACGATGCTCATGTCGCGATTACGCCCGGCAAGGACTTCGGCACACACTCACCAGAAAAGCATATTCGCATTGCCTACACACAAACCATTTCGCGGTTGAATGAGGCTGTTGAGCGGATGCAAAAACATCTGGCTGGCCGACGGGAATAATTCGACACGTTTTGCTACGGCGTGTTGATGCGGGCCGCATAGAATCAGGGTACTGTCGTCTATTTACTTCATGAGGACGAATTCCATGCCAACTTTTTTCAGAAAATTCATGTTGTCGCTGGCGATGCTGCTAGTAGCCCAGGTTTGTATGGCGCAAGAACGCGCCATCGACGAAAAAATAACCGTCAAGGCCGGTGTCGATGAGGTCTGGAAGGCATGGACAACCAGCGAGGGCATCAAGACCTTCTTTGCGCCGGACGCCAAAGTGGAACTGCGCGTCGACGGGCCATTCGAGGTCTACATCAATCCATTCGCTGAGCGCGGCATGAAGGGCGCGGACGATATGCGCATCATCGGTTTTCAGGAAAAGAAAATGCTCACGTTCACCTGGAATGCGCCGCCCTCACTCCCCGAGGCGCGCAAGCAGCGCAGCGTGGTGATTGTCCGTTTCATTTCGCGCGGCGACCAGCTCACCGATGTCACGCTGCACCATATCGGCTGGGGCGAAGGCGGCGAATGGGACAAGGCCTACGATTACTTCAGCAAGTCCTGGCCGAACGTCATGAAAAACCTCAAGAAGCGGTTTGATGACGGGCCGGTGGATTGGAAACCGTGGTTGGAAAGATTGAAAGCGCCGCCGAAGAAGTAACTCTATTTCTCGATCATTAGTTCAATAAACGAGTGGTGGAAGTATCAAACATTCGTCGTCCCCGTGAATGGTGAAGGCACGCCTTCACCCCAGTGACTTTGCGTGGAGAGACGCTG
>JANMZU010000428.1:0-6996 GCA_031383585.1 Betaproteobacteria bacterium | reverse complement strand
GTTGTAATGATCGGGAATTGGAATTACAGGGGCCAAGCTTGATTTGTTCTACGCTCCGCTGTTTCTGAAAATCAATTCGCGCCTGACCCCCATGTCACTCGGTTAAGCTGAAGTTCCCCGCTGTTTTCCCTCATTTTTTCGTAAAATCTCCTCTCAAATCTGTCGGCTAATGGGTTTTTTTATTACGATAATGTAGGCATGTAGATTACTTTACTTTATTTGTAAATGTGATATATTAGTAGGCATGCATATCCATATCGTGCCGAACCGAGGCGCCTCCCCCACCGTTCTGCTGCGCGAGTCCTACCGCGAAGGTGCCAGCGTTCGTAAGCGCACGCTGGCCAATCTCTCCAGTTTGCCGATGGCACAGATCGAAGCCATCCGCTCAGTGCTTCTTGGCGTCGAGGTACGTCCGGTCGCACAATGTTTTGAGATCACCGCAACACGCGCCCACGGCCATGTACAAGCCGTTGCTGCCGCCATGCAGCGTCTTGGCTTCGCGTCGCTCATTGCCTCCAAGCCTTGCCGCGAACTCGATCTGGTCGCGGCCATGGTGGCCTCGCGCATTCTGGCCCCTGCCACCAAGCTGGCCACGACGCGCTGGTGGCACACCACGACACTGGCCGAAGATTTCGGCGTGACCGATGCGAGCGAAGATGATCTCTACGATGCAATGGATTGGCTGCTCAAGCGTCAGGACGCGATCCAGAAGAAGCTCGCTTCGCGCCACCTGAGCGCCGGTGGTCTGGTTCTCTACGATCTGTCGTCGAGCTACTTCGAGGGCTCGACTTGTCCGCTTGCCAAGCTGGGCTACAGCCGCGATGGCAAGCGGGGCACGCTACAGGTCAACTACGGCCTGCTCACCGATGCGCGGGGCTGTCCCGTTGCCATCTCGGTGCATGAGGGCAATGTGAGCGACAGCAAGACTTTTATGCCCGAGGTGCAGCGCCTGCGCGAGGACTTCGGCATCGAGCAAATGGTGATGGTGGGGGATCGCGGCATGATCTCCCAGAAGGCGATCGATGAAATGCGGCTGACCGATGGGTTGGGCTGGATCACCGCGCTCAAGAGCGTGTCGATACGCGCGCTCGTCGAACAGAAGTATCTGCAACCGGACTTGTTCGACGAGCGTAATTTGCTGGAGCTGAGTTCACCGGATTATCCGGACGAGCGTCTGGTGGCTTGCCGCAATGTCGAGCTTGCTAAGTTGCGTGCGCACAAGCGTGAGGCGTTGCTGGCCGCTACCGAGTTCAATCTGGCAAAAGTCAAAGTCAGGGTGGATGCGGCCAAGCTTACCGGCAAGGACAAGATTGGGCTACAGGTGGGCAAGATCGTCAATCAGTACAAGGTCGCCAAGCACTTTGAGTTGAACATCAGCGAGACGGCGTTCTCGTTTGAGCGTAAGCCCGAGAGCATCGCCGCCGAGGCGTTGCTGGACGGCATCTACATCATCCGCACTTCGGTGAACGCAGACAAGATGAATGCAGCAGAGTGTGTGCGCAACTATAAGTCGCTGGCCATGGTCGAGCGTGCGTTCCGCTCGTTCAAGGGGGTTGATCTGAAGGTGCGCCCGATTCATCACCGCTTGGCTGATCGCGTACGTGCGCACCTTTTGCTGTGCATGTTGGCCTACTACGTCGAGTGGCATATGCGTGAAGCGTGGCGCGAGCTGATGTTTGCTGATTGCGATCTGTTGGCCAAGACCAGCCGCGATCCGGTAGCCCCTGCCAAGCGGTCCCAGTCAGCGCTCGACAAGATCGCGAGCCACACGCTCGCCGATGGCTCTGCGGCGCATAGCTGGTCTACCTTGTTGGCTGAACTTTCTACCATCGCGCGCAATACGTGTCGCACACCGCAGACCGACGACAACGCATCTACGTTCAACATCACCACGACACCCAACCCGAAACAAAAACGCGCACTCGATCTGATCCAGGCAATCCAAATGTAGGCAGACTGAAGAACCCTGATTTGAAGCTAAGCGATTGAACTATAGGGAAAGTTCGTACTTTGGGTGGGGGAACTTCAGATTAACGAGGGACGCGATTCGTTGCTTTGGAAGACCAGCTTTACGCATACTTTTCCTTCGCCGCGCGCGACATTTCGCCATACAGCGGAAACCAATCTGGATGCGTTGCGCTGACTGAGCATTTATCCGGCTGAGCTGGAGAAAAGACTGGTTCTGGTGCCTGGGGATGCCGCAGAAAAAAAGTGCTGGCGCTGATGGATGTGCATGGCATCGAGCACAAGCGCTTCATTCACATTCATCCCACGTCGCGATGGTTTTTCAAAACCTGGCCGCCCAAGAATTTCGCTGAGCTTGTTCTTGAATTAGGCAGGAGTGGTCAACGTATCGTATTGACGGCAGCGCCTGTGCTGGACGAACGCAATTTGACCGCCGAGATCAAGGGGCAGGTGAAGGCATGCTCTTGTCTGGCTTGCTTGATGTGGCTGCGGGATGGGGATTGCCATAGACACTATCAGGCACCAGCGCATGCAGGTGGACATTCAGGTTGGCGGCTGAGCCGAAGCGCGGGATTAGCATGACAGCGCCGGTGGCGGCCCGATCGCGCTTGATGCCAATCTGGTCAATGGAGATTTTTCATGCCGCGAAGCTCACTGGTTCTAGAGCGTGACCAAGCTGTTCATATGCTGCTTATTTGAAGTTGCAAATGTGTCTCTGACTCGTTGCGCCAGCTTTCATAAATTGCCGGAAGACCGCTGCTGGCAATGGCATCACGGTCGAATGGCCGGATGTCCGCCAGTGCCTGCTCATTTGGCGCATAAGCAAACTGCGTTGCGTTTTTCACGCGATCATGGATGCCCGGGGTAATGAAACTTTCAGGTTCAATCGGAAGCACGATGTTGGAGCCAGGCGCGCCGAAACCAGGTGATGCGTCCCATCCCTGAATTGCCAGCGGCGAATAGACCAGCCCGAGTCGCTGGAACAAGCTTCTGAAAACTTTCTCGGGTGGATTATCCCTGAAGGCTTCAAATACCAGACAGGTCGTGGCAATCCCTAGTTCTCTTGCCTGCTCCTGTATTTGCCTGGTCGTCACGAATGCCTGAATCATGTTGACCATCGGCGCCCGATCCGGCCAGTATCCGTACCAGGAGGCCCAGGTAGTCGGTGGCCCGCGTCCCAATATCACCACATGCAGTTTTTCCTTTGGAAACCCGACATCGAGCATTACCTGCAGGGGATTGAATAAACACTCTGCCTCGGTAAACGGGCCGATAGTTTCCTTTAACAGCAGGTCCTGACCGGCGCTGGATGGGACAGTCCAGTTTTTGTCCTGGCCCAGCAACGACCAGCGCAGCAAGTTTTTCAGTTGTTGGAAATGCGACTCCACCCCGATGCCGCTGAAAACGCGTAGCAGTACCGTTGACCCTGATCGGCAGGGTGAAATGACCAGTATGATTCTTGGCGTGAATTTCGGGTCAAATGCAACGCGGGTAGCAATGTGCGCCGCCGTGCCCCCTGAACGGTAGTCCTCTAGCTTCATGCCGCCTCCAGAATCGAGAGTGTGGAGCCTTCTACACCGCATTTATGTGCGGCTTTACACGCAAACGGCTCAAAAATTATTATTAGTGCCGCGTGCAAACGCCTCGTACAGCGGAGACAAGCGGATATTCTTCTTTTTCAATTCCTCAACGCGCATCGCAACTACAAACTGCATCGTCGGCTGAATCGGCATTGCTTTCGGCTTTTTGTTGAAATCTATAATTTCGACCGCCATACGCGCGGATACTTGGCCTTGTTCATACGGCGAGCCCCCGATCGCGAGAGTGCCCCCATCTTCCACATTGAATGCATTGGTACCAATGACCGGCACCTTGGTATTTGCCTCGGTCCACAACATGACTTCGCGGGCCGGTACCAGCCTAGAATCGGTAGCCGAGCGGGCGAGCTTGCGGTAATTGCTGACCATGATGTAGTCAGCCGTTTGCCCAGCGTCACTAACTTTCTTCTGCCAGTCGTCAAAATTGTCGACCAAAATCGAATCTCCCTGCGCTGACGGCCCCCACTCAAATTCCTTGATATGCCGGTCATTGAAAACGACCGATGGCGACTTGTCGGCAATATGCAGAACACGCGGTACAGTTGCGAGATTGTTTATTTTGGAAATATCCAGCAGAGCCGTTCTAAAAGCCTTCAGCGGCTTTTCCTCTAGGATTCCGGTTACGTTTTCAGCACCTTTATATCCGTAGTCGACCAGACTGCCTTGCAGCCCGGCGAAAACAATCTTGACGCGGGGGTGATTGACATAATATCGGGCGACCAGATCCTGAGCATCATCATCAATCGCAATCAATACGTCCGGATTCCATTCATCGATGATCTGCCTGGCAGTAATGCCCGCCGCGCGGCGCGAAGCCGGGCTGGGACTGATCTTCAGATCCATGTACTGCCAGCGCAACGAGTATGACCCTTTTTTTTCCAGAACCCGCATAAGCCCGATGTTTACATCCCTCACCCAGGGGTAAGCGGCGTCATAGCTGTGCAGAATCAAGATTCGTGGGCGGTTGATGCTATGGTAGAGAAATATTGCCGCGACACCCACGAGGAAAACGGACATCAAGACATTGACGGCTTTGCGATGAAACGAGGGCATTTTAGATAATCCCCAGATAACGCCAGAAAGGTATGGATACGTAAATCCCGACCAGCTTGGCGACTGTTAACAATGCATTCAGCTTCATAAAGCCGCCTTCATCATATGGTGTAGCTGAACGTCGCTTGAACAGCAAGTAAGTTGAATTCTGGTAGGCATAGAACCAGCTGTCGCCCATCGTCAGGATAATGAATCCGACGAACCACGGATTGATCCCATTCGCGCTAGCTATGGGCAGGAATATCGTGGCGGCAATGACCATCGTAATGTTGATTGGCAGGACAAATCGCATGGCGAGAACGATCCCGGACAACGCCAGAATAAACAAGTACAAATTTTCGCGCATCAACGTCGCTGTCCACCCCATGTGGGTACCAAGCACCTTTTCCGCGCCAATGTAAAACATGACATTCACCAATCCTACCAACCCCCCCAGGAACATCAGGAATGGCCAGTCGATCGATTCCTGAAATTCATCTTTTTCGAGGAAACTGAACAACAGCAATCCATACAAGACGCTCAGTGCCAGCCAAGCGGGGCCGACCTTGTGTACGCTAGACATCGCAACGGCAAAACCGAAGAGCAAGACACTGGCCGCCGCCGCCCATTCTTTCATGCTGAGCGGTCCGAGCACTTTGAGCTGCAAGTCTATAACGCCATTTGACAGTGGCAGATTTTCTTTGTTGCGGAACATAAATTGGCTAAGAATCAAGTAAAGAACAAGCATAACGATTCCACATACTGATCCAGCGAAAAACCAATAGAGCCAGTGAAACTGCTCTTGCAACTGCGCCGACAACATGCTTAGCACCACAAAATTGGCGCTCTTGCTGCTGAGGAAAACGCCGCAGAACAGGGTAGAACCAGCAAACGTTGCCGCCGACAGCCGTGTGGCAGGACGGCTGCCGTTAATGCCGCGTAGCGTATGCAGCATGTCAGTCAGCATTGGCGTGGTGAGTGCGATGCGACCATTTGCACTCGGCACAATCGGTGTAAGCAGGATGCCTACTGCAAGAAGGTTCAGCTGGTAGCAGAATTGATTATGCGGTGTGTATCGCAACAGCAAGAGCAACACACGCAAACTCAACCCAGACGTGGTCACCACGGCAGACAGGCCCAGCACACTCATCGCCATGAAAAACCCGGCGGACGAAAAGCCCGACAAGGCCACGCCAAGCGGCGCCATTCCCACCAAGATGATGCTTAATATCGCAAAGAACCCTGGCACGAACTCCGGTACCAGGCGGAAGGTCCACATCGAAACAGTCGCGCACAAAATCGCCAGAAACATCTTGACCTGACCTGTGAGTCCAACGTTCTCGCCCCACATGATCATTGCTATCGGCAACAGCAGCGTCACCAGCCAGCCCACACTTTGCACCACATCCGAACCAATTTTGAGGTTGTGGTTTTCAGTTACCGCGACATTCGGCTCCATTTTTTCAGCCAGGTGCGCACTAAGCGAAAACCACAAATCGCGGCGTAGTTTTGGGGCATTTGCAAGCGGCTCAACCAATGCATCATGCGCGATCGCAAGCAAACGCACCGATACCTTGGCAGTTGCGCTGGCAAGATATTTCATACAACCGAGAGCCGCCTCTTCACCAATGAATCCCGCCTCGCTGACCCGCACCACTCCACGTTGGGTCGCGAGTTCCACTTCACCTTCGAGCACTAGATAAATGTCACTTACCGGATCGCCAAGCTTGAACAGCACATCGCCCGGTGCGAGCGATACTTCGTGGACCATGGGTAACAAACGCGCCTTTGCCTCAGCCGAGAGGCTCGACAATATGGGTGCACTGTCCAGGATCGATGCATGCTGCTTGATGGCGGTATGGCTCATGTCGCCCGTTATGGAAGATAAGTATCGGAGGCCCTTGCGAAGGACTCGTGAATGTCGGGCACAACCAATTTGCGTGCCTTGAGTTTGGAATTACTCATGAAAACCACAAACTGCTGGGTAGACTGCGCAGGTATGTCCTTCGGTTTCTTGCCACGAATGATTTCCCCCGCCATTCTCGCTGAGACTTCCCCCTGCTCGGCTGCCGACACACCAATTGAAAATGCCGCGCCATCCTCGACATTGAATCCCTGCATGCCAATGGTAATGGGTTTCGCGTTTTTTTCAGTCCAGTTCATGACGGCGCTTGCCGACACAAATCCCTTTTTGCCTGGTGTTTCGAGCAAATTGCGATAGTTGGCAAACATGATGAAGTCGGCAGTATTCTCGGCATCGTTCACTACCCGCTTCCACTCGTCAAAAGTCGGCACCAACTTTGAACCAACCATTTTCAGCGGTGCCCAGTCATATTCGAGTACATAGCGCTCATTACTGAGTATCGAATCAGAGCGGTCGCCGATGTACAAAAAGCGAATG
>JANMZU010000413.1:0-7051 GCA_031383585.1 Betaproteobacteria bacterium | reverse complement strand
ATTTTGAAGAAGAAACTGAAAGAAATGGCAGAGGCTGGCAGCGCGATGGCGACCTGACAGCACGCCACCAAAAAATGAAAAAACCGGAGGAGACTATGAAAAATACACGCAATCATTTTGCAGCCATCGCGACGCTTTTTGTCGGTTTGACAGTTGGCTTCAATAGCGCATTTGCTGAAGAGTTTCTCGTCGGCAGCGAGGTCCCGTTGACTGGCACGCTCGCACGAGTGGGTACAGGTATGAAAGAGGGTATTGAAGTCGCGGCCGATGTGTTCAATCGGCGCAACGGTAAACACAAAATCAAGATCGTCACCGTCGATGATGAAAGCTCTCCCGCCAAGGCCGTTGCTGCGGTCGAAAAATTGGCGTCGCAGGGCGTGGTGGCGTTAACCGGCGGCTATGGCTCAAGCAACATCGGGCCTGCCTCCGACGCTGCAAACAAGGCAAATCTTGTTTACATGACATCAGGGGGAGTCGACGATAACCTGACGCAGCGCGGCTACAAGACTTTTTTTCGCATCAATAACACCGCTGGCTATTCAACGGCGATGGTCGGCCTGCTTGCGGACATGGCGGCGAAATCGGTGTCAATCGTGACCTCGACCAAAGAGGCGCCTGCCGACCTTGCCAAAGACGTTGAAAAGATCCTGAAGGCAAAAGGGATCAAGGTGGTTATACATTCGTTCGATCCGGCCATCACCGACTTCAAACCCATCATCAACAAGATAAAGCTGCAGGACAAATCAGAAATTATCGCGATGGTCGGCTATGAAAACGATTATGTCGGCATCATCCGCGCCGCGAAGGTATTGAAGCCTGATGTAAAAGCGATGGTTGGTGTGTGGTCGTTGGCAACCGCGAAAATGGCGTCTGACTTTCCCGACTTGATGCCAAACGTTTACGGGACTGCATTACTACCCTATCCGGCTGAATTCAAAACGGCCGAAGGCAAGGAATTTGCTGAGACCTACAAGAAACTCTTCAACAAGGAACCCGATTACCTGGGCCAATTTGGCTATGTTCAATCGATGCTGCTGTTTGATGCCATTGCGCGCGCCGCGGATGCAGGCACATTGAAAACCGGCGGGCTGTCGGCGGAGCTCCGCAAGTCTGACCGCGAGACGTTGATTGGCCGGGTGAAGTTTGATGATAAAGGCGACAACCCGTTTTTCAGCCATCGCATGGGGCAACATCAGAGTGGCAAGGTGGCTGTTGTCTGGCCAAAGGATAGCGCGACCGGGAAGATGAATTTTCCGGCGGTACCCTGGTAGGTTTGGTTGGCGCAATTGGGCTGGATTTTTGATGTTTTCCTCCTCTCGCTTGATCCCTCTCCCGGGAGCGGCGAGGGAAGCACAGCCCTTTTCCCTTGGGAGAAGGGTGGGGATGAGTGGTTTGTTGACCAGCCTCCAGCATCTCACTCTCTACAACTCCGCCAACAATAACCCGTGACCGATCTAATTCTCCAGGCGGTTTACTCCGGCCTGCTGCAAGGCGGCTCTTATGCATTGATCGCGCTTGGCCTGGCGCTTGTCTTCGGCACGATGAAGGTGATCAATCTGGCACACGGTGAACTCGTATTGCTGGCGGCCTACGTCGCCTATGCCGTCGAGTCTGCTTACAACGTGAGCCCCATCGTTGCGATTCCTGTCGCGTTGCTCGTCGTCTGTATTTCAGCCGTGCTGGTTTATTTCCTCGTGGACCGTATCCAGAAGGACCGTGAGCTTAATTCACTAATCCTCACCTATGGCATAGGCGTGATGCTGACCAATGCCATCCTGCTGATCTGGAAAGCCGATATCCGCTCCACCAAGTCGGCGTGGTTGCAGGAGGCAGTGGTGATCGGGCCGTTCTACAGCATGCGTAGCGAGCTCGGATTTTTCATTTTGAGTCTGTTGTTGATGGGCCTGCTATGGTGGTGGCTATCGAAGAGTTGGTATGGCAGGGCGGTGCGCGCGGTCGCCAGTAACCGTGATGCGGCCAAACTGATGGGTATCAATCCGCGCACTACGGAGATCGTGTCGTTTGTGGTGGCCGGAATCCTCGCCGCATTTGCAGGTGTCGCGCTTTACAGCTATGGCGTCATCCAGCCGCCTCTGGGCCACGCGCTTACCGTGAAGGCCTTCATCATCACCGTACTCGCCGGTGTCGGTTCCATCCCCGGCGTGCTGGCGGGTGCGTTGCTGCTGGGGGTAGTCGAAGCGCTGACCGTCACGCTTCTCAGTTCAGCGTTGCAGGAAATTGCCGGCATGGGGTTGTTCCTGCTGGTGCTGTTTTTCATGCCAAACGGGCTATTTGGCGCTGCGGCGCGTCGGGGTTAGTGAGGCAATGAACGCGCGCTCCATCGCAATCTTGCTGGCTTTGGCTGGTATTTACCTCTTGGTGCCATTGCTGCTGGGGTCCAATCTGTACGTGATGAGTCTGCTGGTGGCATCGATTGCAATCGGTGGGGTGGCGTTGGCGTGGGCGCTGCTGGGCAATCTTGGCGGTATGGTGAGTTTTGGGCACGCTGCGTTTTTTGGAGTTGGCTCGTACGTCTCTGCGTTGCTTTCAATGAAGCTTGGTGTGCCCGTGTTTGCAGCGATGTTGCTCGGCGGCGTGGGGGCCGCAATCGCCTCGATTGCGATGCTACCGACCTTGCGATTGAAAGGCCCGTACTTCGCTCTGGCGATCCTTGCCTATGCGCAGATATTTCGCATACTCGCTACCGAATGGAAGAGCGTGACGGGCGGCTCAGGGGGGCTATCGAGCATCCCGAGGTTGCCAGAGATCGCGGGGTTCGATTTCGGCAGCAAGATCGGAAACTACCTCGTCATTGTCACCATCGTTCTGATTTTCGCGCTTCTATACCAGCGAATTCGCGCCAGTCACTACGGCACCGCCTTGCGTGCGATGCACGACAGCGAGGACGCAACCCGCATCGTCGGCGTCAACAGCACCTTTCTCAAGGCGATGATGCTGCTGGTCTCGGCGTTCATGACCGGTGTGATTGGTGCTTTCAATGCCCACTACATCAATTTTCTGGAACCGGACTACGGCTTCAGTGGGTTGTGGAGCACGCTGCCCATCGTCGCCGCGATCTTCGGCGGATATCGGACGATTCTCGGACCGGTCATCGGTGCCGTGTTCGTTTATCTGATCGATCAACTGGTTTTCAAATCCTTCATTCCGTCCGGGCACCAGATCATGCTTGGCGCCTTGCTGGCTGGCATGGTGCTGTTCAGTCCGACTGGTTTGTTGCCGTGGGTCGTCGATAGATTCAAGCGCGCGCGTCATGCTGCAGATTGAGAATGTCACCGTTCGGTTTGGCGGCGTGACGGCGGTCAACAGCCTGTCGCTTTCGATTGCGATTGACGAAGTGACAGGGCTCGTCGGGCCGAATGGCGCAGGAAAAACCACATTGTTCAATGCCATTTCCGGTCTCGCGCGTCCCAGTGCCGGTCGCATTGTCTTCAATGCGGTCGATGTTCTGAAGGTGCCCGTCTATCGCCGCGCGCGACTGGGTCTGGGACGAACGTTTCAGGTGCCGCAACCCCTCAGCCGGTTGACGGTGCGCGAAAACCTCCTCGTCGCGCAACGCTTCGGTACTGGCGCGGTAAATGAATCCCGCCTCGATGAGATTCTTGCGTTTGTCGGCCTAACTGAGAAAGCAGAACGCGATGCAACCAGCGAGTTGGCGCTTAGCGAACTGAAAGCGCTCGAAGTCGGCAAGGCATTGGCGACCAATCCAAAATTGCTGCTACTCGACGAGGTGCTGGCGGGATTGGAGACGACCGGCAAGCGCCGCTTTATGCAGATGTTGAAAGACATGCACGCCAAATTCGGCGTCGGCATACTCGTCATCGAGCACGATATCGAAACCATCAGTAATCTGTGCAAGCGCGTTGCGGTGTTGAATTTCGGTGAGTTGATCGCCGATGGCACACCGGATGAAGTATTTCGCAATCCGGCCGTGATCAGAAGTTATACCGGCGCAGCCGATGCTTGAAATCAGGAACCTGCGGGCAGGCTACGGTGCCATCAACGTGCTGTGGGACGTGTCGCTCGATATTGCGCCGGGCAAGCTAACGGCCATCATCGGTCCTAACGGCGCGGGAAAGACGACATTGCTGCGCGCGATCATCGGCCTGACGCCCGCAACGCAGGGCGATATCGTGGATGAAGGCATGTCGCTGCTCGCTCAGCCGACCTGGGACCGGGCCAGCCACGGACTGGCACTGATCCCCGAAGGCCGGATGATTTTTCGCGACATGAGCGTCGAAGAAAACCTGATTCTCGGCGCCTACGCCAAACAAAATCGCGCAGCCATGCAGGACAATCTCGAGCGCGCATATGCGATGTTCCCGCTGCTGCTGGCGCGGCGCCACCAGCTGGCGGGCTCGCTTTCCGGTGGCGAAGCGCAGATGCTGATGATGGGGCGCGGCTTGATGTCCAACCCGAGAATCCTGCTGATCGATGAGCCCTCACTCGGGCTGGCGCCAGTGATCGTGCAGGAAATGTTCGCCACCCTTGCGAAATTGAAAGCCGATGGCCGTACTATCGTGCTGGTAGAGCAGAATACCGAGGGTGCAGTGAAAATTGCCGACCATGTATACCTGATGCAGGGCGGGAAAGTGGTGTTGTCCCAGCCAGCAGGGGATGTGAACATGGAAGAATTGCATCAACTCTATTTCGCCAGATGAAACTCCAATGACCCCCATCCTCGTATTCGATATCGAAACCATCCCCGATGTAGTCGGGCTGCGCAAACTTTACGACATCGACACCGGCATGAGTGACGAGGCCGTGGCCGAGCTGGCGTTCCAGCGGCGGCGTCAGGCGACCGGCAGTGATTTCCTGCAGCACCACCTGCATCGTGTGGCCGCCATCTCGTGTGTGCTGCGTACCGACGAAGGCTTGCGCGTATGGTCAATCGGCAAGCTCGACGACGACGAGCCGACCATCATTCAGCGCTTCTTTGACGGGCTCGAACGCTACACACCGCAACTCGTTTCGTGGAATGGTGGCGGCTTTGATCTGCCGGTGCTCAACTATCGCGCGCTGGTGCATTGCATTGTCGCGCCGAGATTCTGGGACATGGGCGACGACAACCGCGACTTCAAGTGGAACAATTACATCAGCCGTTACCACATGCGCCATCTCGATCTGATGGATTTGTTGGCGATGTACCAGCCACGCGCCAGCGCTGCACTGGATCAGATGGCGCAGCTCTGCGGCTTCCCAGGCAAGCTCGGCATGGATGGCTCCCAGGTGTGGGGCGCGTACCAGCGGGGCGAACTACAGAATATCCGCGACTACTGCGAGACTGACGTGATGAATACCTACCTGATGTTCCTGCGCTTTCAGCTATTGCGCGGGAGCTTGAGCAGAGTCGCGTATGAGGCAGAGGTAAAGGTGGCACGCGAGTTTTTGAATGCGAACACCGCTGCTGCGCACTGGAAATCGTTTGGCGAGGCGTGGAAGTAATTTACGATTAAAACGTAGAACGCCTATTTATGGGCATTTCGAAGCATAAATGGCTGGTAAGCCTCACCAGTGCTTGCGTTTCGAGAAGTTACCAGGTTTCGTTGCTAGCCAGAATGCTCCAACAGCGATTGCAGTGCCTTGAGGTCGTGGATCAACACGTTCTTGCCCTTAACCGCGATCCAGTTATTGCTCTGAAAATATGACAGCGTCCGGCTGACAGTCTCGAACGTCAGCCCGAGGAAGTTGCCGATGTCATCGCGGCTCATGAACAGCACGAACGCGTGCTTTGAGTAGCCGCGCATTTCCCAGCCCGCCGACATGTTCAGCAGAAACGTCGCCACGCGCTGCTTGGCCGAGAGCGTGCCGACAACCGCCGCGTGAGCCTCCATGCGCGCCAGTTCCCTGCCAAGCAACTGGCGCAGGTGAACCGATTCGGCGGGATGTTCAAGCAGCTTCTCGAACTTGGCCAGAGGGATCAGACAGACTTCGCAGCCATTGAGTGCAACGGCATCGCTGGAATGTGCACCGCGCCCCAACGCGTCCATTCCCACGGCGTCGCCCATGGCGTGAAAGGCAACGATGTTGCGCCTGCCGTCGGTTAGCGGTACGCAGGACTTGAGAAAGCCTGCTTTGACTGCATAAATCCCCATCTGTGTGTCGCCGGCTCGAAACAGGAACTCGCCAGCACCTAGCCGGATGCGCTTTTCATCTGCTAACGGGAACAGGGAGTGAAATGCGAAGGGCAAGCCCTCTGCATGGCACAACGTGCCCAGCGCGCACGGTCCGCACGTAACCTGCATCGGTACTGCGGCTTTGTCGCGCTTCTGCGTTCTGATGCTTGCCAAGTCGGGGCCCGCTCTATCGTGCTATTGAACCAGAGTGCGGTTCCAGAAGCGAAGATCGAAGCATTGAACAGCCTCCGGATAAAACTACATCAGAAAATTCCAAGGCAGCCAGTGGCGCCCTGGGGACTATGACCATGCGCTCCCGGCAGTAGCATTTGTCACTTCATCCTTCGCATGATCAATCCTGAAGGCAATCGCGGTTTTGACGCAGATCAAAGGGATGCAAGGCCGATGCGTCTTTGCCTTGCCCTCCTCGCATCTGGATGCTGATCGACGTGTTTTTAGCCTGCACGCCGTAAAACGAATGTTGGGAATAACTTCTGCAAATGGTCGACTTCCGCGTCATCGAGAGGCGGCGGCGTCGGCTCAAGCAACGTGTCCACACAACCGTGCGCGCAAAACTCCTGCAGGGCAAACGTCGCCACACCTTGCTGTCGCAATGCCGTCGCCATCCAGGCTAGGCTCACTGATGAAAGCAGGCTCGGGTGCCGCGTGGTGCGCACCCCGTGCGCGGTGCCGGGAGCGAGCAGATAGTCAAGATTCAGCCGCGCAGGCATGCCGCTGCCACGCACACCGATGGTTGCGGGATAGTTGCCAAATGGCGCTCTCAAGTCGAAACCCACCCAATCGATTTTCGGCAGCAGTTTACGCAGGCGACCCAGCAGTCAACTGACAGAGCCCCACAACCAGCTGGCTGCTCGCGCACGAGATCGGCGAGATTCAGATTCGGCCAGGTAGCGGCA
>JANMZU010000410.1:0-6632 GCA_031383585.1 Betaproteobacteria bacterium | reverse complement strand
CGATCATTACCACAAGCTTGGCGAAAAGATCCGCATCTCCGGCGGTGGCCGTTGTAATTTCACTAATATCCACACCCGGCCCGAGAGTTTCCTTTCGAATAATCCGCATTTCTGCCGCTCTGCCCTCGCCCGCTATACGCCGCAGGATTTCATCAAGCTGGTCGACCAGCACGGCATCAAGTGGCACGAGAAGACGCTAGGCCAATTGTTTTGCGATGACAGCGCCGTCCTCATCATCAACATGCTGAAAGCCGAGTGCGATCGTGCGAAAGTCGAAACGCGCATGAGTTGCGAAGTGAACTCGGTCATACGCGGATCAGACGGCTTCAATATCAAGACTGCTCATGGCGACTTCAGCGCAACTGCGCTGGTCATTGCCACTGGGGGCCTAGCCGTACCGAAAATTGGCGCAAGCCCTTTTGGCTACAAGATCGCCGAGCAATTCGGTTTAAAAATTGTCCCCCCGCGCGCCGCGCTGGTGCCGCTCAGCTTCGATCCTGAAGCGCTGGCTCAATATGCTGATCTCTCGGGCTTGTCGCTGGATGCTGAAGTTTCCTGCAATAACGGTTCGTTTCGTGAAGCACTGCTGCTGACGCATCGCGGCCTGTCCGGCCCAGCCATTCTGCAGGTTTCCAGCTATTGGCAAAACGGCTCGGCAAAAGAGCCAATCCACATCAACGTACTCCCCGACCCAGCGGTCGTCGCATGGCTCACAGAACAGCGAAGCTCAAGAACGCAGTTCAATAATCTCCTCAGCGAGCGACTGCCCAAGCGTTTCGCGCAGCAATGGTGCGAGGCACATCGACTCACGCTACCCGCGATCCAGCTCAGCGACAAGGCGTTCGTCGGTGCGCTGGCTGATCTGCAGGACTGGCAGGTAAAACCGTCAGGCACGTTGGGCTACAACAAAGCTGAAGTGACCCTCGGCGGCGTCGATACCCACGCTTTGTCATCAAAAACCCTGCAAGCCAATGACGTGCCGGGGCTTTACTTCATCGGAGAAGTGGTCGACGTTACGGGCCATCTGGGTGGCTTCAATTTTCAGTGGGCATGGTCGTCCGGCTTTGCTGCCGGGCAAGCTGTATGACGGCGGTGACGCCGATTCGGCTGGTGCTCGATACCAACGTCGTTATCGACTGGCTGGTGTTTGACGACCCCTTCATGAATCCGCTGCGCCACGGCGTCCGCGACGCGCGCATTCAGGTGCTCACCCATCCGCCCGCAGTCGACGAACTCAAACGTGTGCTTGGCTATCCTCAGCTCAAAATTGATCCGGGACGGCAGCAAGAAATTTTCGCGCGATATCTGGCGCAGTCAACCGTTGTGGACATGCCCGCAGGTTTTTCCACCAGGCAATTGATGTTGCCAGGTGGTTTTCCGCGCTGCCGCGACCGCGATGACGAGCCCTTTCTGGCGCTCGCCTTTCATGCCAAGGCAGACGTGCTGGCGTCACGCGACAACGCCGTTTATGGGCTGAAGTCGCGCGCTGCCAAATTTGGTGTGACCATTCTGAACGTGCAACAGTTCATTGCCACGCTCGCCGAACAGTTAGAAAATGGCGAAGGCAGCGTCGCCTACACAGCAGGTGGGAACATCGGCGACAGAAATATTTCGCGCCAATGATCGACTCCTTCAGCTCAATCGTAATGATCTTTACCCAGAATCGATTTTGGAAAAAGCTCAGCATCAAGTGACGGGTACCCCGTCAAATCTGCCCCGTATGCTTACCCTTTTGTTTCGCATCAAGTGTGCACTTGCCCCGAGGGAGAAGGAGTTGCGGAACGTAGATCATTAGCTGGCGCGGCGTTCGGAGCAAAAAGCTCTCGAAATGCTCGTCAATACTAGAGTTTCTCCAAATTTTGCGCGATAGCCGGATTTGCCACCACCACCCGCCCCAACGCCGCCGCAGCCAAAATCGCCATCACTAGCGTGATTGCAATGCCCACAAACACCAGCTTCGGCAGGTGATTGTCGAGCAGCAGGCCGAAGGCGATCGGCGATAGGGCGAGTCCGACATCCAGTCCTGAATAGACCATGCCGTAGACGCGGCCAAACGCGGCTTCACCGAGCCGTGCTTTGGTGGCGGTGCGCACCAGCAAATCGCGTGATGGCCCGGCGATGCCGATACCAAATCCCATCGCCGCCATGATCGGCAGTACCAGCCAGCCAGGCAAGGCGCCGAACGACAGCAATAAAGCCAATGCAGCGCCGCTGGCGAGCGCCGCGGCTACGTAATATTCATGCACGTTGCCGGGTTTAGCGAGGAAACCCCCGAGTACCAGGCCCATCGAGCTGCCGATCAGGTAAATCGTCAGTGCCGAAGTCGCCGCAGTCAGCGATAGCCCGTAAAGATCACGCAACAAGGAAGGTGCGAAATTCTGCAAGGCGCCAAAGCCGAAGGTTGAGAAGAAAAAGAATGCGAACGCAAACCACACCAGAGAAGTACGCATGAAATACCAGGTACCTTGCTTCGGTGTCGCGGCGGTTGCCGTCGAACTATTGGCGGCAGCGTTCAATTCATATTGAAGCAAGTCGCGTTTCCAGATCAGCAACGACAACGCCGCCGCGCCGAATAGCGCTGCGCCAAGCCCCGCAGCGCGCCAGCCGAATGCCGTCGCCAGCGCGAGCATCACGATGGTACTCGCCGCCCAGCCAATGTTGCCTGACAGCCCGTGCATCGAAAACGCGTGGCCCAGCCGTTGCGCCGAGACGCGCCGGTTGATCAGGGCAAAATCTGCGGGATGGAATACGCTGTTTCCCATCCCGGCAACTGCTGCCGCGAACAATAGTCCGATGAAGTTTGGGGCCACCGAAACCAGCACGCCGGAAAGTGTCAGCAGACCAACGCCTACGCACAACACCCGATGGGCGCCAAATCGATCCACCCAGATACCGGCAATGGCCTGGCCGATGCTGGAGATCACAAAAAACATCGTCATCAACAGGCCGACCTGTGCATAGCCAAGGCCGAATTCGGTCATGAACCACGGAAACAGCGGTGGCAACATCAGGTGAAAGAAATGCGAAGTGCCGTGGGCGAATCCAACGAGTGAGATGACCGTGACGTCAGATTTGAGTGAGTCGGCGGTGGGTGCGATGGATGCCATGGCAACATTTTAGCCGCTCGCGCGTTGATCGGTGACTTCTGCCGCGTCGTATGGCTTGTTACTTTATGCGTGACCGCCTGTAGGACGCTAATCTTCGTTGCTTCCGGCGTACAGGTGCGTCATTTTCACGCGACCGGCACCTATAATCGTGGGCATCGCCACGCCCAAATTTGAACTACAAACTGACTCCAACAAACCAACGATGCCAATCATTGCCCGCCTGCTGTCCGTCAACGCACTGCTCACCGCATGCATGGTTTGCGCTGGTTCGGCGTGGTCACAACAAACGCGGCCTGCCATTGCAGATCTGTCGGCCATCGAAAGTGCTGTGCCAGAGCTAGTGTCGGCGGAGTCAGTGACGTCGGCAGCTAGGCAGCTTGCCGAGACCAAGAATGCAAGCAAGGCGCCGGAGGTCATTCGCAGCCGCCACGTCACTCTCGATCATTCGGTGTTGAAAAACCTGCACGCCGAAGCCTCGGCATCGCGGCCGCAATCAATCCGCATCAGCTTTTTTGACGACACCAGCCTGACGGTGGATATCACCCGCGTCGACAGCATCGGCAAGACAGGCAAGGCATTCCGCGGGTCCGTACGTGGTGTTGCCAACAGCAGCGCCGTGCTGGTCGAAAACGACGGGGTAATTTCTGGCAACGTCAATATCCTCAATGCGCGCTATCAGATACGTAATTTCGGCGGCGCCGGTCACGTGATGCGCCAGATTGATGTCACCGCCTTGCCGCCGGATCATATGGCCGTGCCGACCGGACCGGAAGTGGCCGTACCGGCAGCGCCCGCCAAGGTGCGCAGTACCGGCGAGTCGGCCATCAATACAGCTGTGGACGATGGCTCCACCGTTGACGTCATGGTCGTATACACGCCAGCCGCAAGGACCTCACAGGGCGGCACCAACGCCATGAAATCATTGATCGATCTGGGCATCGCCGATACCAACGCCGCCTACGCAAACAGTGGCGTTACGCAACGGATCAGGCTGGTCTATGCGGGTGAAGTGAACTATCAGGAAACTAACCTGATTGCCGATCTGGCGCGTTTGCAGGACACCGCTGACGGTTTCATGGACGAGGTACACGAGCTGCGCAATCTGTACGGCGCCGATGTGGTCAGTCTGTGGGGAAACTACAGCGCAGGCTGTGGCCAGGCCAATTTAATGACGACTGAAGAAGCGGGATTTGCCAGTCAGGCCTTTAACGTCGTTGAGCGCAATTGCGCGACCAGCAACTACAGTTTCGCCCATGAGCTTGGCCACAACATGGGCTTGCAACATGATGTTTTTGACGGCAATGCAGGCACGATCGTCACGCCAGTGGGCAGCAGCACACAGACGTCGATCAACTACGCCCACGGTCATGTGGACCTCAACAACCGTTTTCGCAGCATCATGGCCATAAGCGCGCAGTGCGATTCACAATCACCAGCGGTGAATTGCCCGCGCATTCCCTACTTTTCGAATCCCGGCGTCAGCTTCGACAATCGCGCAAATTTCCCAGGTGCCTCAGCCTCAGCCTCTACTGGCAGTCCCAGTTCCCAAGAGAGCCGTGCGCTCAATGACACGCGCGACACCACCGCCAATTTCCGCTCGGCGGTAAACCTGGCCGGGCCAGGTACGGTGATTTTTTCACCGGTCACATATGCGGTGACCGAGAGCGCCGCGTCCATTACCTTGGTAGCGACCCGCCATGCAGGCACTTCAGGCGCCGTCAGCGTGAACTTTTCAACAGTAGCAGGTACCGCCAATGCAGGAGGCGATTACACGGCTAGATCGGGTGTTCTTGCATGGGCAAGTGGTGAAAGTGGCAGCAAATCGATCACTGTGCCGATCCTGCAGGATGGTGTGCCAGATGGGCCAAAAACTTTCAGCGTTGTACTCAATGGGCCGACCGGCGGCGTCTCGATCGGCGCGCCGAGCCGATCGGAAACGAGTGCGGTTGTGAACATTAGCGACGCGGACAACGACAACTTCCCGCCAAACTGCATGATGCCGCTGACCGGCTGGACCACCGCCGGGACCGGCTGGGGCGTTGCTACGGATACATTTTTTGGCCTCAGCTGCAGCCTGAGGTCAAACCCGACGCCGGACGGTGGCAACGCACGAATTCAGTTCCAAGGTGACTTTATCGCCGGCACGATCAGCTTTGCGCGGCGCGTGTCCAGTCAAGCTGGCAACGACTGTTTGAAATTTCTGATTGATGGGGTTGCGCAAAATCTGGGCGGCGCATGCAACGGCGTCGGTAGTGGCGGCGCATCCGGCGAAGTGGCTTGGGGCCAGGTGAGTTTTCCAATTTCGTCGGGTCCGCACACGCTGACCTGGTCGTATGAAAAAGATGCAGCTGGTGCAGCCGGTACTGATGCCGCGTGGATTGACAGCGTGGTGCTGCCGCTTGGTGGTCCACCACAGATTAAGAGTGCGCCACCGATTGGCGGCTTTCTAAATATTGCCTATTCCCACAGCTATGTATCCACCGGCAGCCCTGCCATTTCATACAGTTTGCTTGCGCAAACGTTGCCCAACGGGCTGACACTGAATGCCGCAACCGGCGTGATCTCCGGAATACCTTCCGCGCTGGGCACGTTTACCGGCTTTGTGCGCGCCAGCAACGGCCAGCTTCCGGTGGCACAGCAACCTTTCTCGATCACGATCATCGGCGTGGTGCCGGATCCGCCGGTCATTGGCACCGCAGTCCCAGACAATGGTCGTGCAAGCATCGCCTTCACGCCGCCAGTCAACGTCGGTAGTGCACAGATCAGCGGCTACTCGGCCACTTGCAATCCGGGCGCGATCGCCGCGACCGGCGCCGATTCGCCGATCGTTGTCTCTAACCTGACCAACGGGTCGGAGTACGCCTGTGCAGTCACTGCGGCCAATATTTTTGGCGTCAGCGCAGCGTCCGCCACGGTGTTGGTCACGCCGGTACCTGCAAAGCCTTCAGCACCGTCAATTGCCGCGGTTATTCCGGCCAATGGACGTGCCTTTGTAGCCTTTGCGCCATCGTCATCGGACGGCGGCGCCCCGATTACCGCCTACACAGCGACCTGTAATCCGGGCGCGGTTACGGGTTCAGCCATTTTTTCCCCTATCACGGTAAATGGCTTGACCAACGGCACCGCCTACACCTGCTCGGTAACTGCCACCAACAGCGTCGGCGCGAGTGTTGCTTCAGTCGCGAGTGCACTGGTGACGCCATCGCCTGCGGCAACTCTCGCACTCGTCAGCGTGGTCTCGCGCAAGGTGCACGGCTTGGCCGGCGACTTTGAGCTACCGATTGACACCACCCAACCCTTCACCGGCGCCGTTACGGTCGAACCGCGCATGATTGGCGGCGGCCATACTTTGGTGTTCAAGTTCAATAGCGCTATCAATTCGCCTGGTTCTGTTTCTGTCCGCGATGAGACCAGTGCTGCAGTGAGCGCATCGTCCATTGCCTCGGGTTCAGGCGTTGTCGTCACGATACCGGCGATCGCTGACAACAAGAGAGTCGCGATCACGTTAACCGGCGTAAACGGAGG
>JANMZU010000400.1:0-1957 GCA_031383585.1 Betaproteobacteria bacterium | reverse complement strand
GATCACCCGTTGACGGGAGAATGGAAAGACCACAGCGATTGCCACATTAAGCCAGACTTGGTGTTGATCTACCAAAAGCCAGACGCAGAAACCTTGCGGCTCGTGCGGACTGGGTCGCACAGTGAACTTGGCTTGTGAGGGACCAGCTTTTGAGTTGTATGGACGCTGCTTGCACCCCGCGTCGCACTGCCGCGCAACCGCACTATACAGTGGCGCTTTCTCATACGTTTGTCCTACTCTAATGAAAAACAGCCCCTTCCGGAGCTGTAAGTCATTGATTATATTGGTGGGTAGTACTGGGTTCGAACCAGTGACCCCTGCCGTGTGAAGGCAGTGCTCTACCACTGAGCTAACCACCCACGTGGTTTGAAGCGCGGATTTAAGCATAATCCCCCTTGTTCGGTCAAACTAGCGGCAGCTTACGTTTTTGATGGGATAAGATGGAAATGGAAAATCCTGAACCACTACGACTTTCAAAATTGATGTCTGAGCGCGGCATATGTTCGCGCCGGGAGGCCGACGAGTACATTGCGCGCGGCTGGGTGTTTGTCGATGGCGTGCGCGTTAGCGAACTCGGCACCAAAGTGCTGCCGAGCGTGACTGTGAAGCTGGACCGCGCTGCAGTTGCTGCACAAAGCGATCGAATGACGGTGCTACTGAACAAGCCCATCGGCTATGTGTCTAGTCAGCCCGAGCCCGGCTATCAGCCGGCTATTGTGCTAATCAAGCCGGAAAACCAGATGCAGGGTGGAACCGTTGAGTTCAAGCGCGAACACTTGAAAGAGCTGGCACCGGCTGGGCGGCTTGATATCGATTCGACGGGCTTGCTGGTGCTGACGCAGGATGGTCGCGTCGCCAAACAACTCATCGGCGAGGACTCGGATATCGACAAGGAATATCTGGTGCGCGTCGAGGGCGCGCTATCGCCCGCTGATTTGAAGCGGCTCAACCACGGGCTTTCGCTCGATGGTAAAGCGCTAAAGCCAGCCAAGGTGCGCTGGCAGAATGAGGATCAGCTCAATTTTATTTTGCGTGAAGGCAAGAAGCGACAGATTCGGCGCATGTGCGAGTTGGTGGGGTTGCGGGTGGTTGGTTTGAAACGTATCCGCATCGGGCGTGTTGTGCTTGGGGATTTGCCGATTGGGCAGTGGCGGTTTTTAAGGGCAGATGAGGGGTTTTAGGGGACTGATAATAGCGGCCGCTTGCCCCCTCTCTCTTGGTCTCTCTCCCTCGGGGGAGAGGGGGTGACCGCAAATTAAACACCACTCATCCTGGCAACCCAAAGACCCAACGCACAATTCGGGCAATCCTCACTCTGCCGTATAATCCGCCGCTCGCCAACCTGACTTCGCGCCGCTAGGAAACACCATGAAATTTCGCTTCCCCATCGTCATCATTGACGAGGATTTTCGCTCTGAAAATGCATCGGGCCTCGGCATTCGAGCACTTGCGGACGCGATCGAAAAAGAGGGCATGGAAGTGCTCGGCGCGACCAGCTACGGCAATCTTTCCCAATTCGCGCAGCAGCAAAGCCGCGCTTCGGCGTTCATCCTATCAATCGACGATGAAGAATTCACACCTGGTCCGGAGATTGACCCTGCCGTACTGCGGGTGCGCGCGTTCATCGAAGAAGTGCGCTTTAAAAACGCCGAGGTGCCGATTTATTTGTACGGCGAAACCCGCACCTCCCAACACATTCCAAACGATATCCTGCGTGAGTTGCATGGCTTCATTCACATGTTCGAAGACACGCCTGAGTTCGTTGCGCGCCACATCATTCGCGAGGCGAAGTCATATCTTGATTCACTGGCGCCGCCGTTTTTTCGGGCGCTCATCCACTATGCGCAAGATGGCTCGTACTCCTGGCATTGCCCCGGTCACTCTGGCGGCGTGGCGTTCCTGAAATCACCGGTGGGGCAGATGTTCCATCAATTTTTTGGTGAGAACATGCTGCGTG
>JANMZU010000394.1:0-4938 GCA_031383585.1 Betaproteobacteria bacterium | reverse complement strand
CGACTTGAATGAGGCGACCAGATCGTGCGGCAGGTTCTTGATGAAACCCACCGTATCGCTGACCAGCACCCGTGGCACGGTTTCGGGGTGGAGCACCCGCACTGTCGTATCGAGTGTGGCAAATAACTTGTTGGCAACCAGTACTTCGCTGCCGGTAAGCGCTCGCATTAAGGTGGACTTGCCGGCGTTGGTGTATCCGACCAGGGCTACGCGGGCGATCTTCTGCCCCGCCTGACCGGCCTGTCCTTCCTGCCGCCGCGCACGCTGTGTCTGGCGCTCGGCGTCCATTGTAGTGATTTCAAGTTGCAGTTCGGCAATACGATTGCGGATCTTCTGGCGGTCGAGTGCGCTATGCGTTTCGCCAGCACCGCGTCCGCCGGTGCCGCTTCGTTGTCTGCCCTTGGGGCCCGCCAGTTTGGCCGCTTCGCGCAGTCGCGGCGACAGATAACCCAGCCGTGCAATTTCGACCTGCGCGCGCGCTGCGCGTGAACTGGCGTGGCGATGAAATATTTCCAATATGACCATGGTTCGGTCCATCACCTGACAGCCAACTTCGATTTCGAGGTTGCGCGCTTGCGATGGCGAGATTTCATGATCGACGAGGACGATATCGACCAGCCGGGTCTCTGGGTCGGCGGCTGACTGTGCGGCTTCTTTTGCGCGGGCAGCGCCACTTTTTGCCGCTTTCCGGGGGCCTTCGGTCACCGACTCCACATCGAGCGCGTCATCGGTATCGATTTCACCTTCGACAAAGCTGCGCATTTCCTGCCGCTTGCCGATGCCGACGTACGCCGCCCTGTCGAAACTGGCGCGCTTTTGAATGAACGTGCCGACCACCTGGTAACCAAGTGTCTTTGCTAGTTCACGCAATTCGTTTACTGATTCGTTGAGTTCAACGTCGGTGACGGTTTGGAGCTGTACCGCCACAACAATGGCGCGCAGCGGCTTCTCGTTAAGATCTTTTTGCATTGATGGATTGCGTGTTTATGGTGTGGGCCCGAATGTGATTTGCGGGCCACGACCGTCGTGGAACGCAATACATCTTGTGAAGGGCGATGGCTTAGCTTATCACGCCGGTAAGGTGCATTCGGCCCGCAAACTGCGGCGGTAGACGTTCACCGGCCAATAGCCATTTGGAAAGAGCGGGCTCCGTCAAGCGTTCATTTCCAGATTTACGCATCCACTGCGCTTGCATGCGTCCATGACGATGCTCAACGACCGCGTTGAACTATGATTCCAGCCGATGTTGCTACATGGTTCCAGAGCAGGAGCTTTAAATGAGGATTGTGAGCGTATGGCGGCGCGTCAATATGAAAATCCCAATAGTGCGAGTTCGGTGCAACCACGAATGGCTGCACGATGTGGCCGCGATCGCGCAGACGTTGCACAAGCGCCAGAATATCGCGATTTCGAAAAATCACCGTGTCGCCGCTCTCCACAGTCTGGTCATTCGAAGACAGGTTATATTCCGTCGTGTGCACCGCAATGCCGCCAACCCGTAGCGTTTTTTCGACAGCATTGACGACGAACTGCAAACCAGCCTCAATAGACCCAAGATGTTCGAAGCAGCACGACGACCAATTAAAATCAAAATCGACCAGGCCGGGTTCGATGTTGTTCATATCGCAAACCTGATACGAAACATTGCTAGCGAACAAGTCGTCGGTAATGAGTTCCGGGTAGCGTAACGTTTGCAGATTGGCAGAGTGCTCGCGGGTGTTCGCCCAACCAGCTGCCTGGGCATGTTCGGCCGACGTATCAGTCGCCACAATTTTGGCGCCCATACTAGCGAACAGCGAGGGTAGCCGCTCTATTCCGACGCCAAACGCCAGTCCGCGACCGCCCGGTTTAACCAGACCAGATGCAACGAGATGGTGAATAATAAACACCCACTCCCACATTTTACGATGCCACATAAAGGGATGCCTGAGCAGGTCGCAAATCTGCTGGTAGCGTGGATGCAAAATATCGCCAGCATTGCACGTCGAATACGACATGAATGCCGTTGACGGGCTCAGGTCGGGAAACGGTGGTATGGGCAAGTATTGGCGCTGACGAACGGAGTCGAGCTGAAGTTGCATCTCGTCGACGCGGCCGCGCAATTTCGCCAATTCATGTTGAATTTCTTCGTGGGTGGAGTCAGTCACTGATGTTTCCCCTGGACTCGTGGTCCGCAATTTCGATGAGCCGATTTGAAATGGTTGCTTAGTCGGAATCAGTCGAAGCGCCGGTTAACTTCAGATTCCGCCACCCATCATGCCCGAGCTTTTCCATCGTCTGCATGTTTTGCTCAAAAATCTCCCCAGCATCCGGAAACGCCGCTACAGCGCGCGATACGCTTTCCTCTCGAAGCAAATGCAGGGTCGGATACGGTGAGCGATTGGTAAAATTGGTAATGTCGTCGGGCTCGGTATCGGAAAATTGATAATGCGGATGAAAGCTGGCGATCTGGATCACACCGGCGAGTTTGAGCTCGGCGATGGCGGCGTCGGCAACCTCGAGAAAATCGTTGTAATCGAGGAAGTCACTGAACAAGTGCGGGTGGATCAGCAACGTCGTGTCGGTTTCTGCCGGATTTGCACTCGCCAGAAATTCCAATTCGCGAAGCAACTCGGTGAGAAGCACCTCGCGCGAATCCGATTCACAAACGACGTAGCGAATTTGCTCCTTCACGTGCACCGCCTTGGCAAACGGGCAGAGGTTCAGTCCAATGACTGCTGATTGAAGCCATCGTTTGGTCGCGGAAATGATCGCGTCAGGTCTTGGCGGCACTGTAGCGGGACGGCTATCAGTCAAGGCCGGGGCCGTTTTTGTTTTGGCGAGACCGCTGATTACTCTTCGGCCACTGTCTGCCCTTCTTCAGCAAACCCATCGGCTCGCTACTCGACTTTCGCGCCGGACACTTTAACCACTTCTGCCCAACGGCTGATTTCTTCACGAATAAATTCCCCGTAGCCCTCAGGCGACAGCGGTGCCGGCACAGCGCCAAGATCCATAAATCGCTCCCTGATGTCGGCTGAGCTCAGCGCCTTGTTGGATTCGGCATTGAGCCTGGCGATGATTTCCCTTGGAGTGCCTTTCGGCGCCATCACCCCAAACCAGGACTGCACATCAAATCCGGCCAGCCCAGCTTCGCCCATGGTCAGCACATCTGGCGCAGACGGCGAGCGTTGGGCGCTTGTCACGGCAAGTGCGCGCAGCTTGCCGGCCTTCACATGCGGCAATGCCGAGGGCATGTTGTCGAACATCACTTGCACCTGGCCGCCGATCATGTCGGTCATCGCTGGACCGCTCCCTTTGTATGGAATGTGCACCATATCCACTTTGGCAAGAATCTTGAAGAGTTCGCCGCACATGTGGATAGATGTCCCAGACCCGCTGGAAGCGTACGACAGCTTGCTCGGGTTTGCGCGCGCGTAATCTATCAGCTCTTTCAATGATTTGGCCGGTACTGAAGGATGAACCACTAGAATATTGGGTACCTTGGCGAATAGTGCCACGGGCTCAAAGTCCTTGGCGAAATCAAAAGGCAGTTTTGAAAACAGCGAGGCATTGATCGCGTTGGTAATGGCATTGATATAAAACGTGTAGCCGTCCGGGGCCGATTTAGCGACCGCCTCTGCGCCGATGTTGCTGCTGCCACCTGCCTTGTTTTCGATGACGACCGGTTGGCCGAGGGCATCGCCCAGCTTCTTGGCCATCAATCGACCAACCACATCAGTCGCGCCGCCCGGTGCGAAGCCGACGATGAACTTAAGCGGCTTGTTTGGGTAAGCTTGCGCGAACGCCTGCTGCGGAAATGCGACGGCCAGTGCGCCAGCGCCGGTCGCGGAAAGAAAGTCTCTGCGTTTCATTGTTGCTCCTCGGATTTGTTGAATTTCAAATTCAATCGGTCACTCATTATATTGAAGCGCGAACATCCGGTACGGCCATATTTGGCGCTGCGGTTCACGGCAACCCTTGTACAACCCTACCACCTGCATCGCTTGCGCGGCTAACAACACACCAAATGCCCGGCGATACCAATCCACCTGCGAAAACACCCGACACCACACAGAACTCAGATTTCCAAGTTGACCGCTAATCTCGATCAATATGCGCCTGGTAACTTTGAACATTGTCGCGTTCTGGTGATTCACCAAGCGGGTGTACACGCTACGGGCATGACTGTACGCTTTTGCGGCTTCCTGGCAGTTACGGCGCACCAGTGGTGCGCCCTCCTCCTGGCAGGATATAGCCTGCGTCGTTGCGTCTTGCCAGAAAGCTGCAAGAACGCACACTCATGGCGCCGCAAGCAGGGGACGGTATCCCTTGCGGACACACCCGTCCATCTGCGGGAACTGGGCAGAATTGATGTCATAGAACTGTAAAGATCGAGCTTGATACTTGTAAAGCTTTAGTCATATTGCTTGCCTCAAGCCCATCAAACCAAAAATACGACACTTTGCCCATCGCCATTCACTTTCAATCAGGAGCACCCTTTGAAAAATTGCATCGCCACATTGACCCTCGCCATACTCGTCGCCGGCACATTCACCGCCTGCGCGGACATGAAAATGACCCCTGTATCACCTGTTCCCGCTACAGTTATCGCGAGCGTCGCCGCCCCTGCTGCGGCCCCAAATCCGGCTGCTGTTGATGCCGCCCTGGCAGAAACCGTTCGCGCCATGTTGAAAAGCAATGCCGCGCTTGGAGGCAGCAACCTCACAGTCGCTGTTGCCAAGAATGAAGTCACACTCACGGGTGACGTGGAAACCGGCCAACAACTCGCCGCCGTTGCCAAGGCCGTACAGAGTGTCAAGGGCGTAACCGCTGTCATTCCTAACATTAACGTCAAGCGCTAATCCGCCCTGCACTTGCTCGCGCACGGCAGGTAAGAAAGCAATGCCACAAGACAACGGCGCAATGATCTGATCATTGTGCCGTTGTTGTTTTTTG
>JANMZU010000372.1:0-12276 GCA_031383585.1 Betaproteobacteria bacterium | reverse complement strand
CCGACGAATTCCAGATGCGGATGCTCGGCCTTCAACGCCTTGATGAGTAGCGCGCCAAGAAGATCACCGGATGCTTCGCCGGCCACAATACCAATTTTCATATTACTGATTTACCGAACAATGCCGCGCGTGGAGGCCGCAAGAAACTCTGACAGAATTCTCAATTCCGGATTGGTGACCGCTTCTTCAGCTAGCCGCGCCCTGGCGTCAACAAGCGTGAGTCCCGAACGATAAAGCGTTTTGTACGCGCGCTTGATGTTGCTGATCTGTTCCGGCGAAAAATCGCGGCGCTTTAGGCCCTCCGCATTGATACCGACCGCCGCCAGCGGATTGCCACCAGCCGTGACATAGGGGGGTAGATCCATCAACACCACACTTGACACCCCGCACATCACATGCGCGCCGATTTTGACGAACTGGTGAACACCGGTAAATCCGCCCAGCGTTGCCCAGTCGCCGACGTGTACATGCCCGGCCAGTTGGGTACAGTTGGCAATCGTGGTCTTGTTGCCAATCACGCAGTCATGGGCAATATGCACGTACGCCATCAGCCAGTTATCGTCGCCGATGGTGGTCACTCCACGATCTTGCGCCGTACCGCGATTGAAGCTGCAATATTCACGGATGGTGTTGCGGTCACCGATGTGGAGTCGCGTCGGTTCGCCAGCGTATTTCTTGTCCTGATTGGCTTCGCCGAGCGAGACAAAATGGAAGATGCGATTGTCGCGGCCAATGCTGGTGTGCCCGGTAATGACGCAGTGGTGGCCGACGCTGCTACCTTCACCAATTTCAACATTGCCGTCGACAACCGAATACGCGCCGATGCTAACGCCCGCGCCGAGTCTGGCGCGCGGATCGACGATTGCGGTGGGATGAATACTCATGCGTTAGGTGCCGTTTATGGCTTGGCAATAGTGCGTTGGGTGCACAGCAATGTCGCTTCGCTGGCGATTTGACCGCCAACTTTTGCACGAACCGCATACTTGATCAAGCCCCGTCTTTCGAATATTTTTTCCGCTTCAAGAACAAGCGAGTCACCCGGCACGACCGGGCGCTTGAAGCGCGCACCGTCCACGCCAACGAGATAGACAACCGTATTGTCATCAGGTTTAGTGCCCATACTTTTGAAGGACAGCAGCGCAGCCGCCTGCGCCATCGCCTCAACGATCAGCACACCCGGCATCACCGGATAATGCGGGAAATGCCCCTCAAAGAAGGGCTCGTTAATGGTGACATTCTTGAGTGCCACGATGCGCTTATCGTGTTCCAGCTCCAACACCCGATCCACCAGCAGGAATGGATACCGATGCGGCAAGTATTCCTTGATTTCGGCGATCTCCATTACTGTAGTCACGCGGCGCTCCCTTTTTTCTTGATCTCGTTGACAGCACCGGCAAGCTTGTCGAGCCGCCGTAAATGCGCAATATTCTTGAGCCAATCCGCGTGCTTCATCTGCGGCATGACTCCCGTCACCATCCCTGGTTCGGTAATCGATTTTGTCACTAGTGTCATCGCTGAAATAATAGCGCCATCACACACTGACAAGTGCCCGGTGAATCCTGCTGCACCACCCACCATCACGCGCTTGCCGATGGTCGTGCTACCGGCAATACCAACGCAGCCGGAAACCACCGTATGGTCACCAATGATGCAGTTGTGACCGACCTGGACTTGATTGTCCAGCTTGACATCATTGCCGATGATCGTGTCGTCAATTGCCCCTCTGTCGATAGTGGTATTGGCGCCGATTTCGCAGTCATCGCCAATGATCACCCGGCCGGTTTGGGGGATCTTGACCCAGCCACCCTCGTTCGCGTTGAAATCTGCAGCGAATCCGAACCCATCTGCACCGATCACAACGCCGGAATGCACGATCGCACGCTGGCCGATCTGGCAGTGAGCATAGATCGTGGCGCGCGCGGCAATGATGCTGTCTGCACCTATCGACACGTTTTCGCCGATAACCGCACCGGCGCCGATTTGCACGCGCTCACCGATACTCGCGTTCGCCCCGATGGATACAAACTCTGCGACATTGGCGCTGGCGGCGATGACGGCACCGGAATGGATCACCGCGCTTGCATGAACACCACCGGCAACCATCGTAGAGGCCTGAAACAATTGCGCTGCCCGTGCAAAATAGGCGTAAGGGTTGTTGGCCACAATGCGTGGCTTGGATGTGGCATTCCGATCGTTCACGCCGACGATAACCGCTGCTGCGTCGGTATTTGCTAGAGCGGCACGATATTTGGGATTGGCGAGAAAAGTAATCTGCGTATCCGCCGCACCGTCGACGGTGCCTACCCCCAGCAATGGGCGGCCAACCTCACCAATGGCTTCGCCACCCAGTTTTGAAATAATGTCTCTCAAGAACATTGGATTGATATATCACTCAGAGGTAGAGACGCAGGAAGTGCATCCGCCAACAGTTGCACACACGCCGGAAAGTCAACGGGAGCGGCGCGGCTCCAGTAATGCTTCAGACCAGACAACTGCTCATTTGTCTGCGAGTGCCTTGATCACTTTGTCGGTGATGTCTATGCGCGGGCTGGCGTAGGTAGCCTCATGCAGAATCAAATCGAATTTTTCTTTTTCAGCGATTTCATTGATTACCTTATTGGCTCGCTCCTGCAGCGAGGCCAGTTCCTCGCTCTGCCGCAGACTCAGATCCTCGCGAAATTCGCGCTGCATACGCTGAAAATCACGCGTTAGTTGCGCGAGCTGGCGTTCCTTGGCAACGCGCTCTGCCTCCGGCAGCGTTACCGCTTCCTTCTGCAGCGTCGCCTCCAGGTCTCGGCCCTGCTTTTCCATCTTGTTGAGCTCTGTCTGCCGGATGGCAAACTCTTTTTCGAGCTTTACTTGCGCACGCTTCGCTGGCGCGGCTTCGCGGAGTATCCGTTCCCGATTAACGAATCCAACTTTGGTATCAGCCGCCATCGCAAGCGTCGATGACGCGAGTACAAAACAGACGACCATCAGGCGAATTGAATTCGTCATCTTTGACCTCTCAGCAGTAAGCGCAACGCAAACATATCAGAATACGCGACCCAGCAAGAACTGGAATCGTTCGACTTTATCTTCCGGTTTCTGTTTGAGGGGTTTGGCCAGACTGAACTTCAGTGGCCCGACTGGCGAAAACCAGCTCACCGCCAATCCCACGGAGCTGCGCAACTCGTTTAGCTTGAGCTTCTCATTGGCGGCGAATACGTTACCCACGTCGATAAATGTTGAAAGCCGAACTGATTTATCGCCCTTGACACCAGGCATGGGGAAAAGGAGCTCAAAATTGCCGACGATACGGCGATTGCCGCCAACATATTCGCCGTTGATATCCTTGGGGCCCAGCGAGCTTTGCTCAAATCCGCGGACCGAGTCCACGCCGCCGGCGTAGAAGTTCTTGAAGAATGGCAACGGCTTGCCGCCGTAACCATTCGCGTAGCCAAATTCGGCATTCACATTCAACACGATAGGGCCCCAAATCGGCCGAAGGTACTGTACCTTGCTTTGGAAACGATAGAATTTTACGTCTCCGCCAGGCAAACCAGCTTCCAGCCCGGCTTCAATCAGATATCCGTTTCTTGGAAAATAGATGCTATCGCGGGTATCGCGCGAAAAGCCCAGCGACCCGCGCAATGTATCGCTTCGCGCACCAAACGTGTTGACGTAATCGATATAGCGGATTGGACTGAAATCATCGAGTCCCAATTTTGTACGTTCAATGCCCACACCGAAGTTAATCCCATCGTATTCCGTAACGGGCACGCCAAACCGCACGCCGGCGCCAGTCGATACGGAGTTGTATGAGCCGGTTGACAGGCTTGCCGTATTCAAGTCGCGCTGGTATAAATCGAAGCCCCGTGCGACACCGTCTGCCGTCCAGTAGGGATTGAGGTAAGAAACTTCATAAGCCTTGCTGATCTGGCTGTTATTTATCCGGAAAGACAACTGGTTTCCGCTACCAAAAATATTGGCTTGCGATACCGACGCACTCACCGTCAGCTTCTCGGAGCTCGAATAGCCGACACCGAACTGCAGGCTACCGGTGTTGCGTTCCTTCACGGTAACGTTCAAGTCCACCTGATCATTGGACCCTGGCACCGAGGGGGTTTCAATGTTGATATCTTCGAAAAAACTGGTGCGCTCAAGACGCTCCTTGGAGCGGGCAATTTTTTCGTTTGAATACCATGCTGATTCAAGCTGACGCATTTCACGGCGAACAACCTCGTCGCGCGTACGCGAGTTACCTTGCACGTTGATGCGGCGAACATGCACACGCCGACCCGGATCGACGAACATCGTAAAGGTTGCTGTCTTGTTGGTGCGATCGGGCTCCGGTACCGGATTGATATTGGCAAAAGAGTAGCCGTCGTTGCCGAGGCGATCACTGATCTGCTTGACGGAATCGACAACCTTCTGGCGGGAAAAAGTCTCGCCCGGCTTGAAGAGCAATAACGAACGCATTTCCGCTTCGGTAATCTTCAATTCCCCCTGAAACTTGATATCGGTAATCTTGTAAACCGCGCCTTCGCTGATGTTTACCGTAATGTAAATCTTCTCTTTGTCTGGCGTAATCGAAACCTGTGTCGATTCAATATTGAACTCAAGGTAGCCGCGATTGAGATAGTATGACTTCAGTTTTTCAAGGTCGCCGGATAGTTTCTGCTTGGAATACTGGTCGTCTTTCGTGAACCAGCTAAACCAGCCACCTGTCGTCAGCTCAAACTCTTTTAGCAACGTCGACTCGGAAAATGCAGTTGCGCCGATGATGTTGATGTCGACAATCTTGGAAACCTCACCTTCGTCAATCGTGAATGTGAGCGAAATGCGATTGCGCTCGATCGGCGTGACCGTCGCGCTGACTTTGGCCGAATAAAATCCACGGCTCGTGTATTGGCGCTTGATCTCTTTTTCGGCACGGTCCAAGAGGGAGCGATCAAATATTTTTGCTTCGGAAATCCCCGCCGTCTTCAGGCCATCTTTCAAGTTGTCCTTGGTGAATTCCTTGGCGCCATTTATTTCAATCTGCGAAATGGCAGGACGTTCGACCAGAAACACGATCAATACGTCGTTCTCGACCTCAAGCCGAACATCAGAATAGAAGCCGGTCGCATACAGCGCCTTGATCGCGGCAGCAGCCTTGTCGTCATCCATGCTCTCGCCAACCTTGACCGGCAGATAGCTGAACACCGTTCCGGCCTCGGTGCGTTGCGCACCTTCGACACGGATGTCTTTGATCACGAACGGTTGGATAGCAAAGGCGGCGGCTGAAAACAGTGCGGCGAGAAGAGCCGAAAGCAGTTTGGGAGTGTTATTGAAGCGCATCAATTATTAGCCGGTGACGAGGCGGTGTATGTCGTTGTAAAAGGCGAATGCCGTTAGGCCAAGCAGCAAAGTGAGGCCGACCTGTTGGCCAATTTCCATCACTTTTTCAGATACGGGACTGCCCTTGATAATCTCGGCCATATAATACATCAACTGCCCCCCATCCAAGACTGGTATGGGCAGCAGGTTGAGTACGCCAAGGCTGATACTGATCAGCGCAAGAAAGGTTACGTAGGGAATCCACCCTAATTGCGCCGATTGCCCGGCATAATCGGCGATCGTGATGGGACCTGACAGGTTTTTCCACGAAACATCACCGGTAATCATTCGACCCATCATCTTCAGGCTGAAGATTGACATATCCCAAACCTTGGTCCAGGCACGCGGAATGGCTTCCAGCGGTCCGTAGCGCACGATGGTCGTGAGCTTGTCTGCAATGCTCTTGTCAAACTGCGGTTTCACGCCGATGCGGCCAAACGCTTTGCCACTTTCGGTGACTGTATCCGGTGTCACAATCAAATTTATCTGCGATCCGGACCGCTGTATCACGAGTTCGGTCGGCAAGCCGGGTCGCGATGAAATCTGCGTGACCAGCGTTTCCCACTTGTCGGTCAGCTTACCCTGCACTGCAAGTACGCGATCACCAATGCGTAATCCTGCACGGCTTGCGGCACTGCCCTCAACGATTTCACCCAGAAGCGGCAACACTTTCATACGGTAGGCCAGAATACCCACTTTTGCCAGAAAGTCCTTGTCGAGATCGTCCGCGCCAATCGAATCCAGGTTTAGGCGCTTCGTCTGCCGGTTACCCGCCGACTCTTCGATTTGTATGGTGACATCGCCACGCTTTACTGCGGCTTCGATCAAGGCAAGACGTGCGTCGCTCCAGGTGCGGACCGGCTTGTCGCCGACCTCAACAATCAAGTCAAACTCCTTGAATCCACTGTTAGCGGCGACCGATTTTGCGGATGGCTCAGCCAGGTAAGGCTTGGACCCCGGCGAACCCGCCACGAACAAAGCCCAATACAGCAGTGCTGCCAGCAGGAAATTGGCAACTGGCCCGGCAAGCACGATGAAGATGCGTTGCCAAACCGACTTGTTATTGAACGCACGTGCCCGGTCTGCTGGTTCGGCACTGCCATCGCGCTCATCGGCCATCTTTACGTAACCGCCGAGTGGCAACACGCCGATCACCCATTCGGTCTGATCCGGACCCGCTTTTTTTATCCACAGTGGGCGGCCAAAACCGATCGAGAATCGCAGAATCTTGACGTTGCACCAGCGTGCGGCCCAGTAATGACCGAGCTCATGAATCGTGACCAGAACGCCGATAGCCAATGCGAAAGCAGCGATAGTCGTGAGCAGGGAGTAGAAAGACATGGGTAGTGTAGGTCCTTCGCGAAAGGATTAATTTGCTGCAGCTGTTTGGATGGAGGAACGGCCAATTCGTTCACGCGCGGCGGCACGGGCAGCTGCATCCGCCGACAGTACGTCCTCAAGCGTGGTGGCCGAGTTTATGTCTGCATCGCCGAGCACGTCCTCGATCACCCGCGGGATATCGGTAAATGCCATCGCGCCGTTCAGGAAAGCTTCCACCGCAGCTTCGTTGGCGGCGTTCAACACGGCAGGCGCTGTGCCGCCACGCTGCAGCGCCTGATACGCGAGCCCGACGCATGGAAATCTATCTGCATCCATGGCAGAAAATTCCAGCTTGCCGGCCTTGGCTAGGTCGAGCATCCCAACACCGGCGTGAATGCGCTCAGGAAAAGCCAGGCCGTAGGCAATCGGTGTGCGCATGTCCGGGTTACCCAGTTGGGCGATCACCGAACCGTCTACATACTCAACCATTGAATGCACGATGCTCTGCGGATGCAGCACCACGTCGATAATGTCGGCAGGTGCATTGAATAGCCAGTGCGCTTCGATTACCTCAAGTCCTTTGTTCATCATGGTCGCCGAATCGACGGAAATTTTCCGTCCCATCACCCAGTTAGGATGGGCACAAGCCTGATCCGGTGTCACGCCGCGGAGGTCGTTGATAGACCAATCACGGAATGGCCCGCCGGAGGCCGTGAGGATAATCCTGCGCACGCCGACATTCGACAGCCCATCGCCGAAGTTGCGGGGCAGCGATTGAAAGATGGCGTTATGTTCACTGTCGATCGGCAAAAGCAAGGCACCATTGTCGCGAACGGCGTTCATGAAGATCGCGCCCGCCATCACCAATGCCTCCTTGTTGGCCATCAACACGGTCTTGCCGGCGTGTGCCGCGGCGAGCGAAGGGGGTAATCCCGCCGCACCGACGATCGCCGCCATCACTACGTCGGTCTCTGCATGGGACGCGACATCACATAAAGCGCGTTCGCCGGCAACAACTTCGGTATCACAAGCCAGTGTTTTCAACAGTACGCGTAATTGCTCGGCACCCGCAGCTTCAGGCAGTGCCGCGAAGCGAGGCCTGAACTGTTGGCATTGCAACGCAAGCTCTTCAACTCTGGTTGCTGCAGAAAGTGCAAATACGCGAAAGCGGTCCGGGTGCCTTGCAATCACATCAAGCGTGCTGACACCAATGGAACCAGTCGAGCCGAGTATCGTGACACTTTTGACGGCCATGCCCTTACACCTTTGCCTGTAACAGTACGTACAGTCCTGCCAGCGGCAGTGTCGAGGTCAGTGCATCAATGCGATCGAGAATGCCGCCGTGGCCGGGAAGCAGGTTGCTGGAATCTTTCATTCCCGCGCCGCGTTTCATCCACGATTCAAAGAGATCGCCGACGATCGACAGCACGGCGATCACCAGAAAAAACGCGAAAAGCGCCAAAAGGTTTTCGCGAATGCTCTGCGCCCACACCTGTTGGCCTACGTAGGTATTGGCAAGCAGGCTCTGCCAGATAAAAAAATAAGCGACAACGCCGAGTACGCCGCCCACTGCGCCCTCAATGGTTTTACCGGGACTGATTGCCGGCGCAAGTTTGTTTTTGCCAAAACGCTTGCCGCAAAAATAGGCGGCGACGTCAGCTACCCAGACGATCGCGGCAAACGAGAGCAATAGCCATGGGCTGACCTCGCGCAAATACAACAACGCCATCCACGTCGGGAAAACAACCACCCAGCCAGCGACGGCAATTGCCCAGTACGCCTGCGGCCGCCATAACGTCAGCAGCCAGATCGGCACCGCGACTAGCCAGAACACAGCCGCGAGCAGAAATCCGCCCAACACGAGCGACTTGAAGCCAATGCCGAACACCGCCCCGTTTTGATAACCCCAGTACACCACGGCAGCAAGCACCAGCGAAACCACCCAGTAAAAGCCTGTCATTGGCTTTGACAACTGGCAAAACCGACCCCATTCCCAGCAAGCGACAATCGCAATTACGAACGTAAATGCTGCCCACGCCCAATCCGGAAACAGGAAAAGGGCGTCGAGTACGACCACCAGGACTAGCAGTGCAGTGATGACACGTGTCTTTAACACCTGGGCACCAGCATCATCTAAACCGGCGAATCAGGCTAAGCAGCCGAGGCATTGGCGGATGCCATGGATTTCGCCAATTGCTCACTGGTTCGCCCAAACCGGCGCTCACGCAAACGGTAGGAGTCGATTGCCTTAAGCAGACTGGCACGACCGAAGTCTGGCCACAGCTCGGGTGTGAAATGAAACTCGGTATAGGCCATTTGCCAGAGCAGGAAATTGCTGACTCGTTCTTCGCCGCCGGTTCTGATGAATAGATCCGGCTCGGGCGCGTACGCCATCGACAAATGTCGAGCCAGCTCTTCTTCTGATATTTGCGCAGACTCAAGCATTAGCGCGGCTTCCCAAGCATTTTTGCCCTGAAGACCGCGTAGTTGCTGGTGTTTTTCTTTTTGCGCCATATTGGCAGCCTGCAGAATATCCCAACGCCCGCCGTAGTTTGCTGCAATGGTCAAGGTCAACTTGCGGTGATCTCGGGTCAGCTCTTCACCACGTGCGATCAAGTCTCGAATGCTCACGTCAAACGCAGACAGATCGCCGATCACTTTGAAGCGAATTTCGTTTTCGTGCAGCTTGGCTACTTCGATTTCAAGTGCACGCATAAACAATTGCATGAGCAGCGAAACTTCGTCGGCAGGGCGCCTCCAGTTCTCGCTGGAGAACGCAAATAGCGTGAGATATTCGATGCCGAGTTCGCCGCACGCATTGACGGTGTCCCGTACCGCACTCACACCGCGCTTATGTCCAGCCACGCGCGGCATGAATCGTTGCTTAGCCCAGCGACCATTGCCGTCCATGATGATGGCGACATGTCTGGGCATATCGGTAACATCCGGAATGATCTGGGTGCAACTGTCGTGCATGTTCGTAGCTCGCCTGGCGCAATGGTCTTCAGTAAATGTGGCCTAAACCGACATTAGTTCTTTTTCTTTTTCGGCGACGGCGTGGTCAACATCTTTGATAAACCGATCAGTAAGTTTCTGAACGTCCTCCTGGGCGCGCTTTTCGTCATCCTCAGGAATCGTCTTTGCCTTGAGCGCATCCTTGAGTGTGGTATTGGCATCGCGGCGAATATTGCGGATCGCAACTTTGGCATGCTCACCGTCGCTCTTCACTACCTTGGCCAACTCTTTGCGGCGCTCTTCGGTCAACGCTGGCATCGGCACCCGAATCGAATCGCCCACTGTCGTGGGGTTCAGCCCGAGACCGGAATCGCGGATTGCCTTCTCGATCACATTCGAGAGTTTCTTTTCCCAGGGCTGAACAGTAATGGTGCGCGAATCCGACAACGTGACATTGGCGACCTGTTTCAAGCCCATCATCGAGCCGTAGTAATCAACCTGGATATGATCGAGCAGGCCGGTATGCGCACGACCCGTTCGTACCTTGCCTAAGTCACTCCGCAAGGTATCGAGCGATTTGCTCATTTTCTGTTCGGCTTGCTTTTTTAAGTCTGCGACGTTCATGCGCTTACTCCACAAAATTACTTAAGCGTGTACGAGTGTACCTTCATCTTCGCCGAGTACGACTCTTTTCAGCGCACCAGGCTTGAAGATCGAAAACACATTGATCGGTAGTTTCTGGTCACGGCAGAGTGCGATCGCGGTCGCGTCCATGACCTTCAAATTCTTCACCATGACTTCATCGAATGTGAGCTGATGATAACGCATAGCCGTTTTATCGAGTTTGGGGTCGGCCGTGTAGACTCCATCAACCTTGGTAGCTTTCAAAACGATTTCCGCTTCCATTTCGCGGCCACGTAGTGCCGCTGCCGTATCGGTGGTAAAAAACGGGTTGCCGGTACCGGCGGCGAAGACGACTACTTTGCCCTCTTCGAGGTAACGCATGGTTTTGCCGCGAATGTACGGCTCTACCACCGGCTCGATATTGATGGCCGACTGTATGCGTGGCGTAAGGCCCGCTTTTGACAGCGCATCTTGCAGCGCTAGCGAATTGATCACCGTTGCCAACATGCCCATGTAGTCGGCCGTGGCACGGTCCATGCCCGCCGCACTCGTGGACACACCGCGAAAAATATTGCCGCCACCGATGACGATTCCCATCGCCACGCCCAAATCAGCCACTTCCTTAATTTCGCCGACGATGCGCTCAATAGTGGGCCGGTTGATGCCGAATGCGTCTCCACCCATCAAGGCTTCACCAGACAACTTGAGGAGGATACGTTGATACTTCGGCTTCGTTGTCGGCATCGTTCTTCCTTTGGAGTGTTCAAGTCTGATCGAAAATTGTGTCCGCAATCAGACAAAAAACTTCGACAAAAACAATTCGGGGAGACGCGGTTGGCGACTCCCCGAAAATATTGCTTAGCGAGCTGCTGCCGCTGCAGCTTCCGCGACTTCAGCCGCAAAGTCCGTCACTTTCTTCTCGATACCTTCGCCGACCACATAGAGCGTGAATGCACTGATCGACGCCCCCTTGGACTTGAGCAAGGCTTCGATCGTCATCTTGTCGTCTTTCACAAAGGGCTGCGACAGCAAGGCCACTTCCTTCATGAATTTCGCAGCAGATCCCTCAACCATCTTGGCGACGATTTCAGCAGGCTTGCCTGATTCGGCGGCTTTCTGGCGCGCAATTTCGCGCTCTTTTTCGACCAGCGCGGCAGGCACATCTGCCATCGACAAAGCAACCGGTTTGGAAGCAGCAATGTGCATGGCAATGTCTTTGGCCATCGTAACGTCGCCGCCAGTGATATCCACCAACACGCCAACTTTGGAGCCGCCGTGAATGTAGTTATTCAGGGTGCCCTTTGCTGCGACGCGAACAAAGCGACGGATCGAGATATTTTCACCAATCTTGCCGATCAGCGCCTTGCGGGTTTCTTCTACACTTGAGCCATTAATCGACATTGCAGACAGGGCCGCCACATCAGCAGGATTCTGGGTTGCGACCAATTCCGCAAGCTTTGCCGACAGGGCTAGAAAGTCGTCGTTCTTGGCCACAAAATCTGTTTCACAATTCACTTCGACGATCGCGCCGAGTTTTTGGTCGCCGGAGATGTGAATGGAGACAACACCTTCAGCCGCCACCCGACTGGCCGCTTTGCCAGCTTTGTTACCCAGTTTTACGCGCAGAATTTCTTCTGCTTTTTCCTGGTCACCGCCCGCTTCAGTCAGCGCTTTTTTGCATTCCATCATCGGCGCGTCAGTCTTCTCGCGCAGTTCCTTGACCATTGCTGCCGTAATCTCTGCCATTTCCGTTTCCTATTCTGTTAACTGCGACTGCCCGGTATTGGCCGGCCAACCTGATGATTTCTGAACACTGCAACTTAAAAAAAAGGGGCCGGAGCCCCTTTTTTCCGGAATCAAAACTTACTTCGCTTCTTCCTCGGTGACTTCTACCAGCTCACCACCGGGAGCAACCATTTCCTGAATCACCGCGTTCTTGCCTTCGAGGATCGCATCAGCCACGCCGCGTGCGTACAAGCGGATCGCTCGGGTCGAATCGTCGTTACCCGGAATCAC
>JANMZU010000367.1:0-3530 GCA_031383585.1 Betaproteobacteria bacterium | reverse complement strand
GACGTCGTTGTGGCGGCTTGGCGTGGCGAATCGGTAACAAGCTCACATTGTGAAACACACCTATTGATGGGGCTCCTGGGGCATTTAGGCTCTGCAATGCCCGCCAAATGGCGATCCGCCATATTTTTTGCAGGCTAGGTGATCAGTCGCACTGTACCCAGCGCCTGATCCAGCACCCGCGCCACATGAATTGCTTCCCGCTTCGCGCCATCGGCGATCTGATGGCGGCAACTGGTGCCGTCCGCAACAATTGTCACCCTTACTCCAGCCTTGCGCACCGCTGGCAACAAGGCGAGTTCGCCCATCTTCATGGAAACTTCAACGTGTTCGGTCTCAAAGCCAAATGCACCGGCCATACCGCAGCAACTGGACTCCACGGTGGTGACCTTGACGCCGGGAATCCAGCCCAGCACTTCCTGCACAGGCGTAAATGCGGCAAACGCTTTTTGATGACAGTGACCGTGGAGCAGCAAGTCCGGCTGCGCCAATGCCTTGAGCGGCAGTCGGAGCCGCCCCGCGTTCTTCTCCGCAACCAGAAACTCTTCAAGCAGCATTGCGCGCAGCGCGAGTGCGGCGCTTGCTGCGTTTGGCATCATGGCAAGGAACTCATCGCGCAACGTCAACAGGCAGGACGGCTCCAGCCCGATGACGGGGATGTTCTTTTCGACATAAGGCGCCAACGCAGTTACCGTGCGAAAGGCTTCTTCCTTCGCCTTGTCGACCATGCCGCTGGCGAGAAACGTCCTGCCGCAACAAAGCGGGCGTTCACCATCTGCGGCCCCGACGACGTGGACGACGTACCCTGCCGCTTCCAACACACGCCTTGCTGCGTGGAGATTTTCAGGTTCAAAGTAGTTGTTAAACGTATCCGCGAGGAGCACGACATCTCTACCATCATCGGCAAAAACTTGGGCGATGCTGCCAAGCGAGAAACGCTCACCGGCCCACTTGGGAAGCGTCCGCTTTGCCGAGAAGCCAGTCAATTTTTCTGAAAGCCACGCCGCGCCGGGGATGGTGTCGCGCAGGTTCAATAGCGAGGAAAATTTCGAGGCGGTGGGCGCGTAGCGCGGCAGATACCCAATTAGCTTGTCACGCAGCGTATGGCCGTGCCGCAGCTTGTAATGATGCAGAAATTCAACTTTCATCTTGGCCATATCCACGCCCGTCGGACACTCTCGCTTGCAACCCTTGCAGCCGACACACAGGTCCATCGCCTCCTTGACGGCGTCCGAGGTGAACGCATTTGCACCGAGCTGGCCGCTAATGGCAAGGCGCAGGGTGTTGGCTCTGCCGCGCGTGACGTGCTGCTCGTCTCCAGTTGCGCGATAGCTCGGACACATCGTGCCCGCATCAAATTTCCGACAAGTGCCGTTGTTGTTGCACATCTCGACAGCGCCGGCCAAACCGCTGGTGTCCTTCCAGTCGAGCACCAGTTCGATCTTCTGCGTCACGTAATCCGGTTTGAACCTGAACAGCGAGCGATCATCTTGCTTTGAAGGATTGATGATCTTGCCGGGATTCATCAACCCCTTGGAATCGAACAGCGCCTTTACCTCTCCCAACGCCGCCGTCAGGCGTGGCCCGAGAAACGGTGCAATCCATTCCGAGCGCACCAATCCATCGCCGTGCTCGCCGGAGTAGGCGCCCTTGTATTCACGTACCAAATGCGAGGCTTCTTCGGCGATCGCGCGCATTTTGTGTGCGCCATCGGCCTTCATGTTCAGAATCGGCCGCACATGCAGGCAGCCCACCGAGGCATGCGCGTACCAGGTGCCCTCGGTACCGTGCTTGTGAAAAACTTCCGTGAGCCGTCGCGTGTATTCAGCCAGATGCGGCAGCGGCACGGCACAGTCTTCGATGAAGCTCACCGGTTTACCTTCACCCTTCATCGACATCATGATGTTCAGGCCAGCCTTGCGCACTTCCCACACCGCCTTCTGCAAATTTACATCGGGGATTTCAACGACGCCACCCGGGAAACCGAGGTCAGCCATCAGCACACCCAGTTGCTTCAATTTGGCGACCTGCTCTGCATGGTGCTCACCTGAAAATTCAACCAGCAATACGCAATCCGGCTCGCCCTGCAAAAAAGCGTCGACCGTTTTCTTGTAGATGGCAATGCCGCGCGACAGGTCCAGCATCGTGCGGTCTACCAGCTCAACAGCCGAAGGCGCGAGCTTGACAATATGCTGTGCCGCATCCATGCCGTCATAAAAGCGCGGGAAGTGACAAACCCCCAGCGCCTTATGCTTCGGCAGCGGCGTCAACTTAAGATGAATACGTTCGAAGTAGCCTAGCGTCCCTTCCGATCCGACCAGCAAGTGCGCAAGATTGAATCTCGACGGCGACAGACGGTCGAGGTTGTAGCCCGCGACACGTCTGGCAATCGGGAACATCTTTTCGCGAATTTCGTTTTCTTCACGAGCGTACAACGTCTGCATCGCCTCGCGAATCGCCGCAAACCCCGCGCCGTTATTGGCTTCCAGGTCATTCACACCAAAGTGGAAACGCTGGTTATCGCTTAGCCAGGCGTCGATCCCCAACACGTTATCGACCATGTTTCCGTAGGCGATGGAGCGTGAACCACAGGAATTATTCCCGCTCATACCACCGATGGTCGCCTGCGCCGCTGTCGACACATCGACAGGAAACCACAGCCCGGAAGATTTCAATTTGGCGTTGAGATGATCCAACACCATGCCTGGCTCGACCACGGTGCGCTGATTGGCGGCGTCAAATTCGACGAGTGCGTTGAGGTATTTGCTGTTATCGATGATCAGCGCGGCGCCCACGGTCTGGCCACACTGCGACGTACCGGCGCCGCGCGGCAGAATCGCTATCCCTTCCTCGGCTGCGATCTGCAAGGCGCTGATCGCGGCATCACGCGTTCGTGGCACAACCACACCGACGGGCATGATCTGGTAAATGGAAGCATCGGTGGCGTAGCGTCCGCGGTTTGCCGCATCGAACATGATTTCGCCGTCCATTTCGCGCCGCAAACGTGCCTCAAGCGGGCTAGCCTTGGCGGCTTTGGGTGCAAAATGAACTGGCGCGGTGGCGATGTTGGTACTCATCTGATCTTGATCGCAGGCATTTATAGTCTTCTGTTATTCGACCATAGTGTAGACAAGCACTGACTATTGCATTGACGAAAGGCATTTAAAAATGACGCAATCATTCCCCAACGCGGACTACAAGCCGGGCCGGCATTTTCTGCAAATCCCCGGCCCGACTAACGTTCCCGATCGGGTGTTGCGCGCCATCGATGCGCCGACCATGGACCACCGTGGGCCAACGTTCCAGAAATTGGGATTTGAAGTATTGGAGGGCATCAAAGCTGTTTTCCAGACTACCAATCCGGTAATCATTTACTCGGCGACCGGCACCGGCGCCTGGGAGGCCGCTTTGGTGAATACACTTTCACCTGGTGACAAAGTCCTGATGGTGGAGACAGGACATTTCGCCGCACTCTGGCTGAAGATGGCGACAAAACTTGGCCTGAAACCGGAATACATCACCGGTGACTGGCG
>JANMZU010000342.1:0-1502 GCA_031383585.1 Betaproteobacteria bacterium | reverse complement strand
GCGCGCAGCCCTTCGTAGGGCAGGCAACGCTAACGCTGCGGGGCAATTGGGCGAACACCGTCGCGGCCGATTTGGCCAAGCGCCGGTGCTCTAGGCGCGCCGCTGCGTGAAAAAGAATCGCAGCATTTCGCGCGTGGCATCCGGTCCGCTGGCGTCCGTATATGAGCCAGCGACATTGCCGCCCGACCAGGCGTGCCCTGCCCCATGCACCAGCCAATGCTCGGCCAGGGGGTTGCCTTTTTCGTCTACATGGAGAGAACGGGTATAGTGCCGCCCGCGTGCCGACATACCGCGCTCAATCTCTGCATCACCCCTCCGTCCGAGTACGGCGGCAACAGCCTGCTCGCCGTTCCGCGGGTGGACGGTCTTATCTTGATCGCCGTGAAACACGATAGTGGGAACCGACACATGTGTGCCGCCGCCCGCTCCCTGCCAATTTGGATCGCCACTTTGCATCACACTGAGCGCTTCCAGTACATTGCTCGCAGCACCGCGTGCCAGACCTGAGTGGACGCCTGCCGCCGCGAAAATCTCGGGATATGCCGTCGCTACAATGGTTGCCATGGCGCCGCCCGCAGACAAACCGGCGATATAGATGCGCCGGGGGTCGACGTTGTACTGCTTCACCACCGCCAGGGTCAGGCTCGCGATGAGCGCCGGTTCACCGCTGCCTCGCGCCTGATCGGCCGGCTGGAACCAGTTCCAGCAGCGTGAGGCATTGGCGGTACGCGATTGCGCCGGGTAGAGGACGAAAAACCCCTGCTCGCGCGCAGCCTCGTTCATGCGGGTGCCGGCTGCAAAATCATCCGGATCCTGGCCGCAGCCGTGCAGCATCACGACCAGTGGTAACTGCCGCTCCTCGGCGTGACCCGCTGGCGCATACAGCTTGAAGTGAATGGTTCGCGACAAATGCGTGTGGGTGCCAATGCTGAACTGGCCAGCACCACGGGCTGCTGCCGCTCCGTCCTCTGAGCGCGGTACTTCCGTCGAGCCCTGCGGTGCATCGCCAACGGAGGCTTCTGCGGCCACAAAGTCGACGTTTGCAGCATTGTAATCAGTGGTGTCGACTGCGAACACATTGCCACCAGGTGTTGTGGCTGTCGCATCCAACGTGACCGTGCCGGACGTGGCCGGGTTTAGCGGTTCGGCATTTTGGTCCGATGGCTCGGTGGCCGGCGCCGATGTTGCTCGCAGCGCGCGCTGAATTGCTGCTGTCGCTTCATCAAGGCGCCCCGCGCGGGTCAGTCTGGTTGCATCGCGCATAAGCTGCTGGAGGTGGTCGTTCATGCAGTCGGTCTTTCGCTTTGCAGTCGGTGAGTAGTGGCGTGGGTTGTCGAATTGGTCAGTGCCTCGTTGAGGTTTCACTCAGCTTATGGTTGGGGTCAAAATGACAATTGAAACCCGTACATCAGTTGTTTTTTGGAAGTGTCTTTTTGCGACCAGGTCCCGCCGCAGCCCTGCGCCAGCGTGCCCGCCTGCTTACACCACGTGCATGCCGAATT
>JANMZU010000340.1:0-3453 GCA_031383585.1 Betaproteobacteria bacterium | reverse complement strand
CCCTTGACCGACCCAACCCAAGACCTGGCCTTATTGGCTGAAGTGCGCAGCGGCAATGCCAGCGCGTTTGAGCAACTTTATCGCCGACATCAAGGACCGCTATACCGGTTCGCGTTGTTGCGTTGCGGCTCGGCCGATACGGCTGCCGATATTGTTCAGGAGATTTTTTTGGCCTTGCTAAACGATAAATTGAAATTCGACCCCGACCGTGGTGTGCTACAGGGATTCCTCTTTGGCGTGGCTAGAAATCTGCTTTTGAAGCAACACGAGGCCAGGCGCCGCTACGTATCGAGCAGCGGCGTGACTGACAGCGACGATATCGACGACGATATTGCTGACGAGGCAGTTGGTCCGCTTGAAAAATTGCTGGTCAATGAGGCTGCTGAGAGCGCTCGCAATGCACTGCAGAAGATACCCCCGCACTACCGGGATGTATTGATCCTCTATGAAATGCACGATCTTTCTTACGTCGAAATCGCGCAGATATGTGGCATTGATCTGGGCACGGTTCGTTCGCGTCTGTCACGTGGACGAGCCAAGCTGCAGAATCTGCTGCAACGAGAACTCGCGACCGAGCCGCGATCGGAGATCAAGGTTAACAGCGGTTCAGGGCGCCCATCCACCTTGCCCCTGGAGGCACGCTCATGAGCGAAATCTGGACCCCAACTACGGCGCAGTCAGAAATCCAAGTAGATCGCGCGCTTGACGCGTTGCGACTGGAAACAGAAAGGCTGGACACGCCCCAATACGTTGGAAACAATCTGATGGCGGCGTTTGCTGTTGCACAAGCCGACAAGGCAACTTTGAACACCTCAAACGCGCTACGTGAAAGTGGCCGTGATCGGTTTACCCGTGTAGTGAGTCAATGGTTCGCGCCCGGCTTTGCGGTGGCCGCCAGTGTGGTGATGGCCTCGTGGATGATGCTCTCGCCGCATTCGCAGGCGGTTGACGATACCGGCTTGGCGTCGATGTCAGTATTGGCTGACGCAAGCGACACTGCCAGTCCCTTTTTTGCATTTCAGTCATTGGAGCGGATTGCGCTTGAGCCCTCGCCGCGTTTGATTGCGGCCAATGTGCCGCGTACCTCGCTGGCCGCCTATGGTGTGCCGATCAACCCGGAAACGGCTGGTCAATCGGTACGCACGGAAATGCTGGTCGCAGCCAATGGCCAACTGCTCGCCATGCGTTTTCTGCCCTGAATTCTTACCTGCCTTCCTTCTGACTTCGGAGATTCCCCATGACACCAAATTACAAACCGCTGCTGATCGCGCTCATTTCGGCCAACGCCAACTTCTTGTTGGCGGGCACCAGTGTTGCAGCGATTGCGGCACCGGAACCACGGATTGAAACGCGCACGATCATTATCAACAGCGAAGATTCTGGTGGCTTTGAACAATTTGCTGCCGCTGGCGATCTGCAAGCCGAGGCGCCTGGCCGGGTCTACAAGGATGTGCGTGTGGTGGTCAGCGGCAATGGCGCCCCCCATGTTCACACTATCCCGCCAATTCCACCACGACCACCGATGCCGAACATGCCGGATGTTGACATACTGATTTCCAATGCGATGTCGGAAGCATTTTCAAACTCGGCGGCAGGGTTCACACCAGCCTCTCGGGCACCTGTAAAAGGTGCGCCGTACAGCGCCGACGTTATTTCCGAGAAGATCCAACTGCTGCCCGATGGCAATCAGATCAGCCACCGCACGACATCGCTCGCATACCGCGATAGCGCAGGCAGAACTCGCCAGGAAGCACGGGACGACAAAGGGGAAGTGCGCACGATTCAGATCAATGATGCGGTTGACGGCACCCGCTTCGTGTTGTCACCGTCGAAGAAATCCGCGACCAAAATTGCAATGGATAAGGATATTGCCAAGCGCGTAGAGGAAATCCGCGACAAGGCCAGAGCCGCAGTAAAAGCAGATGGCAAGGCAGTGATCATCGAGCGCGGCAACCCGGGCGAGACTATCGTCGTCAAGCGCATGGATGGGCCACGCACTGATGGCAAGAGTGAAATCCGCGAAGAAACCACTGTAAACGTGGTGCGTATTGGTGGCGATACTGATGTCGCCATCAATAAAGATGGCAAGAATTACACCTACAAGCTTGGACCCGGTGGCGATCATCTAGGCCCGGCGATGGCTGAGCTCGCCAGGTTTGGCACGCTGGGGCCGCTTGGCACCTTGGGGCATAGCTTCCAGGATGCACGGTGGGCCGCCAAGGCCACCAAGACCGAACTCGGCAGCCGTGACTTTGAAGGTGTACGCGCCGATGGCAAGCGCACCACCTATACGATTCCGGCTGGCGAGGTCGGCAACAGGAGTCCCATTACGGTCACGTCCGAATCGTGGTATTCGCCGGATCTGCAAGTGACGGTCTACGCCAAGCAGAGTGACCCGCGCAGTGGCGATTCTATTTATCGCCTGGCAAATGTAAAACGCATTGAACAGCCAGTATCGCTGTTCCGTGTTCCGGAGGATTACGCAATCCGCAGTACACGCTCAATTGCGATTCCTGCGCCCCCGGCTCCTCCAGCATTGCCGGTCAGATAGTGAGGTTAGGCGCTAGCTGTTGATGTCGCTGGAGAGCCCCGCGCCATCGCGGCGGTCTCTTGCAATTTGGCGCTTGTCTACACCCCAGATTTGGCGAAACTGTGCGAACTTCTCCCGCCAGGTCAGGCCTTCGGATGACATCGCTTCCATGAAGTTGGCAATGCGTTTGGAAATCACGACGGTATACAACGCGAGGATCGTTGTCGGTACGAACACCACAAAGAAAATGGCAACTTTGAACTCAGTCGGCAAATCAGAATGGCTATACAAGTTCATTCCGAGGAAGCCTGTGACCACGGTGCCGACCATGCCGCAAGACGAAACGACGGTCAGCCGCATCGCGTTGTCGGTTTGTTTGCGCATGCGGTCGGCGTCCAGATATTCATTGATATCGCGTGCCTCTTCACGTACCTCTGCATACAGCGCCACAGAATCCAGCTCGCGGCTCCAGTACTTGAAAAAATCGCTGGCCTGTACCTGGTTGGAAATCTCATGAAACCAGTAGCGATGGTTAAAGCGCAGGAATACTTCGAGCGTCTGACGCACGTCGCGCTTGAAGATTTTCACCGATTCAAAATCGCGTACGTTTAACCGCTCCACCGCCCGCGAAAACCGGTTCGACAGCGATAATAATGCGGCCTTGTGAAAATTGGCGATAAGTCCGATCTGGTAAAACTGGTGGCGAAACTGCCGCAACAGAATCTCACTCCCGGGACCGGTGCGGGTAATGGCTGCGAACGACAGACCACAAAAGAGGTAACGCGTGTCCATGCCGTTTGAATTGGCGTTAGCCTCCCAATAGCGGTCGTAGCAATTCTGGCGTTCAAAATCCGCGAGGAATGCCTCTGCATATGGCAAGGTGCCTGATGCGCCCCACTTCGCGGCGAAGCCAATGCGCACCA
>JANMZU010000331.1:0-2206 GCA_031383585.1 Betaproteobacteria bacterium | reverse complement strand
TTGTGCGTGGGCCACCCGCCACCAGTAGCGCAGGCGCTCGAGCAATATGGGCGAGAGCATGGCGTAGCGATCCTTGCTGCCTTTGCCTTGCTCCACTCGCAGCACCATGCGTTTGCTGTCGATGTCACCGACCTTGAGTGAAACCACTTCGTTGGCACGCAGGCCGGTACCGTATGCCACGGCCAGTGCGGTCTGGTGCTTGAGGTTGCTTGCCGCAGCGATCAAGCGGGCAACTTCTTCCCGGCTCAAGATCACCGGCAGCGTCTGCGGAATCCGCACCGGTTGCATCTTGCCCATCAAACTGGGATCACCAACAGTAACCTCGAAGAAGAACTTCAGACCTGTGATCGCAGCATTGAGTGAGCCGGGTGAGGTACCGTGGTCCACCAGATACAACTGATAGTTGCGCAATTCTTCGTCGCTAGCGGTCTTGGGTGAACGCTGCAGATAGTCAGCGAACTTCTTGACCTCGCGAATGTATTGCCGCTGCGTGCCGTCGCACAGTTTGCGCATGCGCATGTCTTCGATCATGCGTAGGCGTGATTTGCTGAAGGCGGGTGTCGATTGGCTCATGGTTCTGCTCCTGTCGAAAAGCGAGGCGGATTGCCTCACCAATCAACATAAACAGAATCGCATTTCCTGTCTCACAACCACCAGCCGACCTCTGCTCGAAGTGCCAATACCGCGCGAGCGGTTTAGTCCTCTGTGTTTTTGCGGCCGGTCCTGCATGCCTTATCTCAGTGAACTCATTGCGCACGCGCGCTATCCGCTCCGTAACACTACAGGCGACAACATCAAACGCAGACGACGTCGTCAGACTGCGGGCGAGCGCACACCCTCATCAAAATCAACAAGAAACTGTCGGATATTCGCAACGATGCCACCGTAGTGCAAGGTGCAGCCTTCCATCACAAGCGGACCGATTGGCAGAAACTCACCAGTAGCTATGTAAATTTTGCAGTTCGTCAATGTGACATTCATAAGCGCAGCGCCGTCCAAAACAATATCTTTGCCGTTCTGCGCCCCCGTAATGAGCTGGTGCACCGCGCCACGCGACGACAACATCAATGCAGCAACCGCCAGCATGTCGTCGGAGAGTTTTTGAATGATGCCAAATCGGCCGGTAAATCCGAGTGCATGCGGCAGACTGGCGTCGATTTTTTCGTCCGAGGTACCTGCGGTCGCCTCCAACGCGAGCTGTTTTGATTTGTTGTAAAAACTCCCCGACAGCGTAGTAACGAAACAGTCGACGCTGTCACCCTCCAGACGCGTGGACATGGTGGACACTTTCAGTATCAATTTGCCGTCGACATCATGGATTTCATAGCCTACGCGATCGCTGAGTATTTTTGAACACTTGCCTGGATTGGAGACCAGCACATTCTGGACCAGCCGACACAAGACTATACCTTTCGAATCGAGGATGCACCCCGTGAGCATGGGAAAATTCGATTCCCCCAACGGCTCGGCCGCGACCAGAAAAAAGTCATCCTCTGAGCCCAGGTTCCCCATGGCGAATGCGTTGCAGACAGTGCCACCAATCAGGTAGTTATTGATTCGACCGCGGTTAACAGTGTTGCGTATCAGGATCGAGTTCACAGATGGGTTTCCTTGAAAGAATGTAAAAGTGCACGGTAATCAAGCGCGGCACGCGCGGTCAGGCTATTTTTCCGAGGCACGCCATGATTGCGGAAATAATAAGCGATGCGCAGCGCATGTTGTGGCACCGCGCGAAAAGAAATGCGAGCCACCATGCTTCGCGCAAATGCGCGCTGTTCGCGCTTAGCCGGGCTCAGCATGCAGGATTGTGCGGGTGCGACCCTAGGGTAGACACCCAGCCAGCCTGAATGGGTATGGAAGACATCGGGCATGCAACTATCCAATGACATCGGCAGGATAGCTGCCAAACGCGACAGCCGCCGCCCTACATCGGGCAACCGATGGCAGCGGCTGGTAGCGACTTCCACAGGCACCGGGCTGGTCGCCAATTGAGATATCTTCAACGTCTCGCCACTGCGGGTGGCGAGGCACCTGCGGCATGCAAAGTGAGAGAGTTAGGCAAAATTGCGCAGCCTTTACTTGGCAGAGTACTATTTCCAGACAGCCAAGTAGCGTTTGCACTTCAGTTACCGTGCAAGAGCAGGGATGCAAGACTGGGCAGTGCAATTGACGTGGCTGGGCAAATTCATCCAATAATTTGAGGAGT
>JANMZU010000296.1:0-7453 GCA_031383585.1 Betaproteobacteria bacterium | reverse complement strand
CACCGGCTGTCGACGATCGTGCACGCCGACCGCATCATCGTACTTAAGGACGGCGAAGTGGCACAGAACGGCTCCTACCAACAACTTGCCAGTGAGCCCGGACCGTTTGCCGAATTGGTGAAACGGCAGATGGCGTAAATTTAAACCCGCCACCAGCGCATGTTGCGCGCTGCTCGTGGCAAATCGATCTTCCCAGTGCTGTGTCCTGAAAACCCCTGCAACCCAGTCAATATTGAATATTGGCAGTGCACAAGCTTCACATTCAGGCGGAACTCAGAAAGTTACGCCAGAAACTTGCAGAGCTGCACCAGGAAGCGTTGGCCGTTCCAATGAGTAAGCGAACAGGCACCGGTTTGCGATCTGAGCTGCGGGATTGGGAGCCCGAGGCGTTCACCACATTGCGCCGCGCGCATTAGGGAGCCTGCGTGAGCACCCGGTATAGGGAAAATTGGGAGACGAAGGTGCGTGGCCGGCTACAGGTCGACTTTGTTCGTTCACCACGCCAATTTCTATGACGGCAATCGCCGCATTGCCGTCAGTCGCTCAAACAAATTTGGCTAGCGGCCTACGGCGCATGTTTCTTGAGTTGGTTACTTTGTTACAACGCGCATTTCGTAGTTCGCTACCTTGTTCCATTGTTCGCCACTGTATTTTCAGGAACCATCAATGGAGACGCCCTATCCATGCGGTTCTTCAAGCCAAAACGCCCCAGCAACGGCGCCAATGCTTGTGTTTCAGCCATTCGCGAATACTTTGTGCAGGCTGTCGAAGACGCGCCGTGCCAGATCCATTCCCCCTATCGGCTACTCCTCCTCGCCAGCGTGTGCATATGCGTGCGACGTCGCCTGCAAAAAACAACTCAATGCACTCGCCACCGTGCAGATCGCCCACAAAACGAAAAACCCGAGTGTATAAACCGCCGTGCGGCTCGCGTGCACGGGGTAGCCCAGAACCACCAGTTCGGTCGGGTCGATCAGCGTGAAAATGATGCCAACACCCAATCCGGCGGCGATAAACGAGGGCCACAGCACCCACATCAGGTATCTAGCCATGCTACGTCCTTATTGTATTGCGCATCAATGCGGCAATGCCTTGGCGCCAAGCGCGACACTTTTCTCGCCGGCATGCCAATCGCCGGTCAGCCGCCATGTATTCGCTTCGTCGTCCAACGTCAGACTCCAGCGCGAAGCATCAATGGCAGGCATCGCTGCGGTATAGCTGCCGTCTGCTGTGCGCGCCAGCTGAACCTGACGATCAAATCCCGCGCGTGTCGGGTGATGCAAGGTAAGGCGCAATGTTCTTGAGATCGGTGCCGCTTCGGCGAACCTGAGTGTTAGCTGACCGGCTGCGGTCATGGCAAGTTGCGCACGATAGCCCAGCGCTTTAGCGTTGGCGTCGCGTGTGAGCATCATATTGATTGCCTTGCCCTGTTTGTAATAGTCGTCGGCCACCAGGCCATCCGAACTCTCGATGGCGAAGCCAAGTGTGACGAATCCGGCAACCACGACAATGGCAGGACCAGCCATCAGCAGCCACGGCCATGGTTCGCGATACCAGGGGATTGTCGTGGCGGGGTTGGCGATGTTCATGATGTTTCCTTGTGTTCGGAACAATGATCGTTCCGTATTTCTCAGCGTTTGAAGAAAACCGACTTCTCGTGCAGCGAAAAATCGTCGGGGTTGTTGGCGTCTTTGGCCTTGATCGGCACGATATGGAATTCGATTCTGGTGGACCCCTTCTGGGTTTTTTCGGCAGGCGCGCGCAAATTCAGCGTGAACATCTGCGTCGTCGTGGCGCCGATGTCGACGGGAAGGGTGAGACCGCCGATCGTGAGTCCATCGATGCCGGTCGCCGTGACCATCAGCTGACGCGGGCGCTCCTCGGTATTCATGATTTGCAGGCGGTAAACATTCTCGATCAGCCCATCAGCCACTTCACGCGACAGCGCATTTCGATCACGAATGACATCGACCTTGACCGGCACCCGAAGATAGAGACTAATGCTGGCTGCGATGATGATCGCCCACAGTACAGCGCTGTAAATCAGTACGCGCGGACGAAATACGCGGCGAATCATTTCGCGCCAGCCCAACTGCTGGCTGACACCGTTGAGCGAGGCGTAGCGAATCAGGCCGGGCGCATAGCCCATCTTGTCCATTACCTGATTGCAGCCGTCGATGCAGGCGGTGCAACCGATGCATTCGTACTGCTGCCCCTGACGGATATCGATGCCGGTAGGGCAGACTTGAACGCAGATCTCGCAATCCACGCAGTCCCCTAGTCCGGCGAGTTGCGGGTTGGTTTTCTTGGAACGCGGACCGCGCGGTTCGCCGCGATCCTCGTCATAGGCAACCACGAGAGTGTCGCGATCAAACATCACCCCCTGGAATCTCGCGTAGGGACACATGTACTTGCACACCTGTTCGCGCATCCAGCCGGCGTTGCCGTAGGTGGCCAGGCCATAAAAGAACAGCCAGAAAGCTTCCCATGGCCCGAGTGTCCATGAAAACACTTCGCGGCCCAGATCGCCAATCGGCGTGAAGTAGCCGACAAACGTGAAGCCGGTCCACAGCGAGATCGCGATCCACACCGCATGCTTGGCTGTTTTAAGTGCGACTTTGCGCACAGTGAGCTGCGCCTTGTCGAGCCGCATCTGCGCCACGCGATCACCTTCAATGACGCGCTCGACCCACAGGAATATTTCCGTGTAAACAGTCTGCGGGCAGGCGTAACCGCACCAGAGCCGCCCAGCCACTGTGGTGAAAAGGAACAGAGAGTATGCCGAAATCATCAGCAGGATCGTGAGGTAAATGAAATCCTGCGGCCAGAAGACGATGCCAAAAATATAGAACTTGCGCGCCGCAAGGTCGAAGAGCACTGCCTGCCGACCATTCCAAGAAAGCCATGGCGAAACGTAGTAAACGAGTTGGGTGGCGATCACCAGCGCCCAGCGCCATTTTGCAAACCACCCGCTCACTGCGCGCGGATAGATTTTTTTGCGTACCTCATAAAGCGCTTGTTCCTGATCTGCATCGGAAATAGCGATGATAGGAACGACTTTGACGCGACGGGTTGTCAACTGCAGGCTCCAATATTCGGGGTGTTCGGTCTGCTCCTTCCTCCGCAGTTGTGGGGGAAGGAGCAGACCGCAGCCACCAACTTACAAGCAATCAAAGCGGCTCCATATCCGGAGAGAAGCTTTGCGCCAACAATTCAGACATGCAATTATTTTTTCTGTGGCGCGGCAGTATCCGTAACATCGGCCGGTGCGACACCAGGCGCAGACGTCCCGCCGCCCAGGCTGTAAACGTATGCAGCAAGCAGATGAATCTTCGCTTCACCGAGACGTTCCTTCTGCGCGGGCATCATGTTATTGCGCCCGTCGCGAATGCCTTCCGCAATCGTTTCCTCCGAACTGCCATACAACCAAACCGCATCGGTGAGATTGGGTGCACCCATGGCCTGATTGCCTTTGCCTTCAGCGCCGTGACATGCCCCGCAAACGGCAAATTTTGCCTTGCCGGCCTCCGCCAGCTTGGCGTCGTGCTGCAAGCCTGACAGCGAACGAACGTAGTTGGCCAGTTCCTTGATGCCGGGTTCACCGCCGACGGCTCCGCCCAGTGCAGGCATGACGCCGTTGCGGCCTTGCAGGATTGTGGTCTCGATGGTGGCGGCGTCGCCACCGTAGAGCCAGTCTTTGTCGCGCAAATTCGGGAAACCTTTGGCGCCGCCAGCGTCGGAGCCATGACACTGCGCACAGTAATTGAGGAACAGGCGCTGTCCCATTGCGTTGGCTTGCGCATCTTTGGACAGGGTCGCAACATCGACTTTGAGGTACTTGTCGAACAGCGGTCCGTATGCAGCGTCAGCCTGCTTCATTTCGGCTTCGTATTCGTTGGTCGAGGTCCAGTTGAACTTTCCGCCAAAATTTCCCAAGCCGGGATAGAAGACTAGATAGCCCAAACTAAAAACAATGGTGATGTAAAAGAGCTACATCCACCAGCGTGGCAGGGGATTGTTGTACTCGGTAAGATCGCCGTCCCAGACGTGACCGTGTAACTCTACCTTTTCGCCTTTGACTGGACGCTTGATGTTTTGTGACAGCAGCAGCGCCGCGCAGGCGAGGATGCTGACCAGCGAGATGCCCGCGACATACCAGTGCCAGAAGTCCGAAATGAAGTCGCTCATGGACGGCCTCCGCTGTGGGTTTCAGTCGAGGCAACCAGCGTTTCGCCCGGCAGGTCTGAATCAACAAACGGCAGGTTGGCCGCCTCGCTAAAGCGCACACGTTGCCGGCCACTGTATGCCCAGAAAACAATGGCGATAAACACGACGAACGAGAGTGAGGTGATGATGATGCGAAGGTCGTTCAGATCCATGGTCATTTCACATTCTTTAGCGAAGTGCCGAGTATTTGCAGATAGGCAATCAGTGCATCCTCTTCGGTCTTGCCCTTGACATCGTCGGCGGATTTGGCAATTTCTTCTTTCGTGTACGGCACTCCGACGCGCGACAGTGCGGTCATGTGCGGTGCCGATTTGCCTGGGTCGAGCATCGTCGTGGCCAGCCAAGGGTAGGCGGGCATATTCGATTCGGGCACCAGATCACGCGGCTGGCGCAGGTGCAGGCGATGCCAGTCATCGTTATAACGACCACCGACCCGGTGGAGATCTGGTCCGGTGCGTTTGCTACCCCATTGGAAAGGATGGTCATATACAAACTCACCCGCGACGGAATAATGGCCATAGCGCTCGGTTTCCGCGCGGAACGGGCGAATCATCTGTGAGTGGCAGTTGTAACAGCCTTCCCGTTGATAAATGTCGCGTCCGGCAAGTTGCAATGCGGTGTAGGGCTTCAGACCAGCAACCGGTTCAGTGAGTGATTTCTGAAAGAACAACGGCACAATTTCTACCAGTCCGCCGACGCTTATCACCAGTACAACGAGCACAGCCATCCAGCCGATATTCTTCTCTAGTGTTTCGTGTGTGAATTTCATTTCAGACTCCCTGCGCAGCAGCGACTGCGGCCACCGGCGGCGAATGTGGCGCGTGGTCAATTTCCGGAATCGGCGCGTCGTATGCCTTGCCCGAGGCGATCGTCTTCCAGGTGTTGTAGGCCATGATCAACATGCCACTGAAGAACATGAAACCGCCAATCAGACGTATGGTCCAGTATGGATAGCTCGCCTTGACGCTTTGCACAAAGCTGTAGGTCAATGTGCCGTCACTATTGACAGCGCGCCACATCAGGCCTTGCATGACGCCCGCGATCCACATCGAGGAAATATAGAGCACGATGCCGAGGGTGGCGATCCAGAAGTGCAAGCTGATCAGCCTCACGCTGTACATCTCAGCGCGACCCCACAGCCGCGGGATCAGGTAATAGAGGGCACCAATGCTGATAAACGCGACCCAGCCCAGCGCACCGGAGTGAACGTGGCCGATCGTCCAGTCGGTGTAATGGGAGAGCGCATTCACGGTCTTGATTGACATCATTGGACCTTCGAAGGTCGACATGCCGTAAAACGATAGCGACACGATCAGAAACTTGAGGATCGGGTCGTCGCGCAGTTTGTGCCAGGCGCCAGACAAGGTCATGATGCCGTTGATCATCCCCCCCCACGACGGCGCCAACAGGATCAGCGAAAACACCATGCCCAGCGATTGAGCCCAATCGGGGAGGGCGGTGTAATGAAGGTGGTGAGGGCCAGCCCACATATAGGTGAAGATCAAAGCCCAAAAGTGCACGACCGACAACCGGTACGAGTAGATTGGCCGACCAGCCTGCTTGGGCACAAAGTAATACATGATGCCGAGGAAGCCTGCCGTGAGAAAGAACCCGACAGCGTTGTGTCCGTACCACCATTGCACCATGGCGTCTTGTACGCCGGCGTAAGCCGAATAGGATTTCCAGAAGCTTGCCGGCATCTCGGCGCTGTTGACGATATGTAGTATCGCGACCGTAAGAATGAAGGCGCCGTAGAACCAGTTTGCGACGTAGATATGTGGCACTTTGCGTTTCATGATTGTCCCGAAGAACACCACAGCGTAGGAAACCCAGACGACGGCAATCAGAATGTCAATCGGCCATTCCAGCTCCGCGTATTCCTTGCTGGTGTTGATGCCTAGCGGCAGCGTAATCGCGGCCAGCACAATGACCAGCATCCAGCCCCAAAACGTAAACCCGGCCAGACGGTCGGAGAACAATCGCACCTGGCAGGTGCGTTGCACCACGTAATACGAAGTGCAGAACAACGCTGAGCCGCCAAATGCAAAGATCACTGCATTGGTGTGCAGTGGGCGCAACCTGCCGTAGGACAGCCACGGAATGCCAAAAGTGAGGTCTGGCCAGATCAGCTGTGCAGCAATGATGACGCCGACCAGCATGCCGACAATGCCCCAGACGACAGTCATGACGGCGAATTGCCTGACGACTTTGTAGTTGTAGGTTGCTACCTCTGCCTGCATTTTCGTGTTCCTTGAAGGATTATTTTGAGACAACGTCATGTTTGCATCGCGCCGAAAACGCGTTTTGATATGGATCAAATCGCAGATCGATAGGTGGGTCCGGTCTTTGTGTCGTCGGTCGTGCTTCTGAAATTGCCATTTGCGCCCAGCCATATCGAGTGGGAAATCTGCGTTTACTTATCGCGTTGTGAAAAGAAAACGCTGAACTCTCATCTGCAGTTTGAAATAGCGACTCTTAGCGTAGATCGCCATATGACGGGCATCACAGGCCATAAATGACCGAAGCACCGCGCCGATATTAGGGTTTTGGTTGTTCGTTCACTAGTGTCCCAACGTTTGTTGCGCGGGTGTTGATAAACCCGTGATTTTTCTTGCGAAAGGTCGATTGTTTGTTGTTGTCGATGTCGAAATCGTTTTTGAGTTGGCCCAGCCCTTTGCGGCTTTGCTCGCCGGGGAAAGCCACCCGTGCCGGCCAACTCGCATTTGCATTGTTCAAACGTTGGGACACTAGTGAATGGCGGGCTCAAACTCAAGCATTGGCGGTACTTTACAGCCACAAATGCTCCACAACCCGCACTGTGGCTTGATTTACGTCTCCAACTGACGATGCCTACCGCAAATAATCAAACAACGACGTCTGCAAAATCTTCGCATAGCTGGCCAATGCCACCTGCACGCCGGTCTGCGTTACCGTGAAATCGCTGATAGTTTTCACGTAATCAATATCTTCCAGCGTCCCCAGCGTGCCCTTCAGATCTACGTCGCGCGCCGAACCAAGCGCGCCGACTTGGTCGAGTTCATTTAGCCGCGAGCCGGCCACCCCGCGTTCATGCGAAATGTGATTTAGCGCCTGGTCGAGATTGGCCAGAGATGCTCGCAGGCCGTTCGCCACTTACGTGCCGTTGCCATTGGTCGTTGTTTCCAGCAGCGTGACGGCATCGCGGACGGTATTGAATACATCCTGGTTTCCGCTTGGCATCACGCTG
>JANMZU010000295.1:0-5156 GCA_031383585.1 Betaproteobacteria bacterium | reverse complement strand
CAGCGTGATGCCAAGCGGAAACCAGGATGTATTCAATACCGTCCGCGATGCCGTCACGCTGCTGGAAACAACGACCAATGGCAACGGCACGTAAGTGGCGAACGGCCTGCGAGCATCTCTGGCCAATCTCGACCAGGCGCTCAATCACATTTCGGATGAACGCGGAGCGGCCGGCTCGCGGCTGAATGAACTCGATCAAGTCGGCGCGCTGGGCTCGGCGCGCGACGTCGATCTGAAGGGCACGCTGTCGACGCTGGAAGATATTGATTACGTGAAAACAATCAGCGAATTCACGGTAACGCAGACTGGCGTGCAGGCGGCATTGGCCAGCTACGCGAAGATTTCGCAGACGTCGTTGTTTGATTATTTGCGGTAGGTTTCGTCAGTTGGAGACGTAAATCAAGCAACAGTGCGGGTTACAGAGCATTTGTGGCTGCAAAGTGCCGCCAATGCTTGTGTTTGAGTCCGCCACTGGCGTAATCTCAGTCGTCGCGACGACGGGTGAAGCCACGATTCGCGATGGTGGGCTGAGGCAAAAAGCCGATTTTCCTCAAGCCCGACAGGCTGCCAGCTCCTGCGGCTATTTGCAGCGACGACACAGTATTTCTCTGCGCAGCAGTGCCATGTACAAAGCCCTTGGCACAAGCGAGTAAATAATCTTCTTCACCCCCTTCATGTTGCTCCGATTCCTGCCGATATTCACATATGCGGAACGCCCGGTGCAGTGAGTTACCTGGCGCCGACCCCACTGAATACAAGGATGGAAGAATGGAACAAGCCGAAATCCGACCAAATGTGCTGGTCATTGACGACGATGATGTGGCCCGTCTGCTCACGGTCACGTCACTGGAGGATCTGGGATTCTCGACCAGTGAGGCCAATTGCGGAGAACGCGGTGTGGCTGCGTTTCGCGAGGGGCGGCCCGATCTGGTGTTACTCGATGCGCTGATGCCGGGCCTCGATGGCTTTGAAACCTGTGGTCGCCTGCGTGCGCTACCCGGCGGCGAACATGTTCCGGTGCTGATGCTCACGGGACTGGACGACGAAAGTTCAATTTGTCGCGCCTACGAAGCGGGCGCCACCGATTTCTTTGTAAAGTCGGATCACTGGACGCTGCTGCTGCAGCGCATCCGCTATCTGCTGCGTGCCAGCCGCACACGCACTGAACTTGCCAAGAGCCGCGCCAAGGAGGCGCGGGCGCAGCGCATTGCACGGCTGGGACACTGGGAATGGGATGTCGAACGCCAAACCTGTATTGCCTCCGAAGAATGCTTCCGCCTGATGGGCCGGCCGGTATCACATCTGGCGATGCCCGAGACTCAATTTTTCCGCCACCTTCACGAGGATGATCGCGCCTGGGTGGAAACGGTCATCGCCTGCACGCTGCGCGACGGCAGCATGGCGCAGGTGGAGTGCCGGATGGTGGCGGACGACGAAAGCGTCCGCACCGTGCACCTGGAATTCGAAGCCGAGCGCGATGTCAACGGCACGGTGGCACGCGTACAAGGCGTGATTCAGGACATCACCGAGCGCAAGCGTACGGAGGACCAGATCCGCCTGCTGGCTAATTACGACAGCCTCACGGGTCTCTCCAACCGCAATTTATTTGTGGAAAAATTCAGCTCCGCTATCGAGCGCGCGCAGCGTGATTCGACCCTCGTGGTGTTGCTATGCATCGACCTCGACCGCGTAAAGCAAATCAACGACACGCTGGGCCATGCCGCCGGTGACCAACTGCTGATGGAAGCTGGCCTGCGCCTGAACCAGGCCGTTCGCACCGGGGGCATTCGCAACGGCCACGCCGACCTGGTGGCGAGGCTGGGTGGAGACGAGTTCGCGGTCATGCTGACCGGGCTCGCTGATCTCAACGACGCTGAAGCGGCCGCGCAGCACCTGATGGCGGCTCTCCGAAAGCCGATCCGCCTGGCGGGCCAGGACGTGATCAGCACTGCGGCTGTTGGTATTGCCGGATTTCCGCGCGATGGCGACAAGCCCGAACTGCTACTGCAGTGCGCGGACATCGCCATGAACACCGCCAAGGCTAGCGGCAAGAACGCCATGCAGGTCTACAAGCCTGGTTTGAATGTGGTGTCGCGCGAAAGGCTGGCGCTGGAAAACGCGCTCCACAAAGCGCTCGAGCGCAAAGAACTGGTGATGTACTACCAACCGCAGATTGACACCCGGCTCGGCAAGATCGTCGGTGCGGAAGCGCTGATGCGCTGGCAACGCGAAGGCCGCCTGGTGCCACCTGGAGAATTCATCTCCATCGCGGAAGATACCGGACTCATCATCTCGTTTGGCGAATGGGCCATCAACCACGTCGTGGGGCAGAATCGTGTTTGGGTCGACAGTGGCTTTGAGCCGCTGCCAGTTGCTGTGAATATCCCGGGTGGGCATTTCGAGCACGGCGATTTTGTGGCTCTCATCAAGGAAATCCTGGCGCGGCAAGGCATCAGCCCCAAGTTCCTCGAGCTCGAAATCACCGAGACCTCGCTGATGCAAAATCTTGCATCGACATTGCCAGTGCTTGACGCACTGACGGAGTTTGGCATCAGTCTATCGGTTGACGATTTTGGCACCGGTTACTCCTCGCTTTCCTACCTGCGCCGGCTGCCTATCGACACCTTGAAAATCGACGCGTCGTTCGTGCGCGAGCTGCAGAACGGATCAGATAACGAAGCGATCGTCGCTGCCATCATCGCCATGGCCAAGAGCCTGAACCTGCGGGTGATTGCCGAGGGGGTAGAGACGCACGAGCAGATGTGCCTGCTGCATGCCCATGGCTGCCACTTGATGCAGGGCTACTATTTCTCCCGGCCAATTCCAGCTACCGATTTTGCGCGTTTTCGCCTCGAGTTCGGCGACCAGAACCCATTGCCAAAAAAGAAGTCGGCAGGCAGCGGGAAATTCACCGGCTTGCTGAGCGCAGTAGCCAGCGCAGCCCGGTAACAGATTTGGGTATTCTTCTCTCAAAAAAATATAAAAGGGGTCAACATGGAAGCTGTTGCAAGGACAGCCACTGCGGCTGAACTCGCCCGAGAGGCGATTCGCCGTCTCGCCACGTCACGCGAAGCGCCAACGCTAGAGAATTTTGCCAGAGCATACCGCGAGGCTTCCGTCGGCGTGCATGGCGAGGCTTCGTCCGGTGCGCGTGGTGAGACAACGATGGTGAAGCCGGGCGATTCGTCGACGTCGCTGGCCAGTTCCATACCGTCTGAAAATGGCGTGGGACCCGAACAGGTTCTGACGAAGCTCGCGCTAGACATCAGCGCGCGCTGTCCCGAGGTAACCGGGGCGCAGAGATTGCAGGAACACGTCAAGTGCCGCGCCTGGGGCAAGGCGCTTACTGCAGCAAACGAAGTCGTCGGTGAAATCGTCGGCGCGACGTTGGCTGAGCCGGCCCGCGAATGGCCACGCCTGCTGCAACAGCTGCTATCCCAACTTGACACCACCCACGCCGATTGGACCCGCGCGCGCAAGCTGGTTGCGGTGCGGCATGTCCTGACCAGTTCAAACGGCAGCGACCGCACCCGTGAAAAGCTGGAACGATTGATGGGCGGCTGGGCGGTGCGCTTGCAGGAAATTCCCGGCGGGCAGGTGGTTCGCCCCGCTGCCGCAGGAGACGGCGAGTCAGCCGTTAAGTCGGCCTATGCGCCGGACGCGAGCGAAGACGCACAGCCAATAGCCGATCATGGCGGTGCATCCAGCGCCTGGCGCACGCTCACATTGGCCGCGCTGGAGTTGTACGAGCCGGTCTATCGCGTCGGGCCTGGTGACCGTCGCGGACCACGTCCGGGGATGCCCGAGGAAAGCCTGAGCAGTCGCGTCGGCAGACTGACCGTGGCGCCAGATGAAACCTGGCTCAGCGCGGTACAGACTGCCTGCAAGGAAGGCCGCAATGATGCCCGTCGGCAGGTCATTTTGCGCGAGCGGCTGGTCAACCTGCTGCGACTGGTCTGTGCCAATCTGGCGTTATTCGCTGAGGATGACGAATGGGTCAGCGGCCAGGTCATGCGCGTTACCGCGCTGCTGCAAGCGCTGCTGGATGAAGGTAGCCTTAGCGACGTGGAAGACAGCCTGCAACGCGCCGTCCGGCGTCAGTCAGAGCTAAAAGCTGATCTGGATGTAGCGCGATCGGCGGTAAAGGAAATGCTGTCGTCGCTGGTGGCGCGACTCGGCGACGCCGCTTCACACACTGGCGATTTTCATCGTCGTATTGGCGAACGCGCCGAAGCCATCGGTCGCGCCGATAGTCTTGTTTCGATCACCCGGGTTGTCGCCAGCCTGCTGGCCGACGCGGCAGAGATGCGCGAACACATGGAACGTACTCACGATGAGCTCAATATGGCCCGCAAGACCGCCGAGGAAGTTAGTCATCGCATCACCACGCTTGAAGGCGAGCTCACCGCAGTGAGCGGGCTGGTGCGGGTAGACCCGCTGACGCAGGTGTTGAATCGACGCGGGCTGGAGGAGGCATTCGCGGTGCAAAAATCAGCCGCCGAACGCAGCAGGCAGCCACTGGCAGTGGCGCTGCTGGATATTGATGACTTCAAGAGACTCAACGATACGCTCGGCCACCACGCCGGTGACCTTGCACTGAAACACGTCACTGACCTGCTGCGCATCACCATGCGACCCAGTGATACGGTAGCGCGATTTGGTGGCGAGGAATTTGTAATATTGCTGGAGTCGACTGATTCTGCCGGTGCGGCAACGGTAATGAAGCGATTGCAGCGGCAACTGACGCGGGCAATTTTCCTGCATAACGACGAGAAGACGTTGATCACGTTTAGCGTGGGGATCACCAGTCTGGTGCCGGGGGAAAACTGGGATGCGGTGATCAGTCGGGCGGATGAGGCCCTTTATGCAGCGAAATCGACGGGGAAGAATTGTGTTCGGGTGATGTGAGGCGCAACAACCACAGGGGTTGCGCCTGGAGTAAACAGTGATGCGCAACCTACCCGCAATGAAAGCTGCCCAAGATGCGCGTCGAGGATAAGTGCACTAAAAATCAAGAAATGGAATAACCACTGTCGCGATAGTTTTAACCTCCGCTGCACACGCTGCGGGACTTGCCGATCGGTTTCGGGGATCTGCAGATGGAGGACTTTTGAAGCAGCGGATCAAGCATTAATGGGGCTTCCCAGCCGTTTAGG
>JANMZU010000272.1:0-1621 GCA_031383585.1 Betaproteobacteria bacterium | reverse complement strand
TGGGGGGCAGCGCTGAAAAGTGGGTCTCGCCAAATCTGAAATTCGAGTTCAGCTTCAAGAATGAAGACAAGACCGGTACTCGCCTGTGGGGCCGCGGCTACGACTGCGCAGCCTATGTGTGCGGCTCTTCAACCACCACAGCGCTCAATCAGGCCAACTTCCTGAAAAATGCCATCCTGCTGGTTCCCGAGCCGATCGATTCGACCATCAGGCAATTCGACGCGAAGCTCAATTACCACGACGAAAAACTGAATCTGGTTGCTGGCTACTACGGGTCCTTCTATACCAATAGCTATGGGAATATCAGTCCGGTCGTGCCGAACAGTTTGTATGGCGGAAACGGCGCGCTGGTCGGCGCGCTATATCCTGCAGTCGGCAGTAACATCATCGCCGGCGGCGGTACCAGCCTGCAGAATGTGCTGCAATCGGCGATGGCGCTGCAGCCTGACAATCAGGCGCATCAGTTTTCTGTGGCCGGTAACTATGCATTCACGCCGACGACCAGAGCCACTTTCCGTTACGCCTACACACACGCCACGCAAAACGAAGACTTCGGGGCGATGGGCCTGAGCGGAAGCGCACCGGGCTCCTCAAATCTAGGCGGCCGTGTGGATACGGTCGCGGCACAAATGGGATTGACCATGAGGCCGGTGCGCGATCTTTCCCTGCTCGCCAACGTTTCATACTTGAGAGCGGAAGACAAGACGCCGAATGCACTCTATAACGTCGAGGCGAAGGCGATTTTTCCGCCGACAACACCGACCAGCTACACCAATATCAACCAGATTGGGGTACCGGGCGCGGTCTGGAATAACAACCACGTTTCCAAAACCAATCTGACCGGCAAAGTCGAAGGCACCTATCGCATGCCGGATAATTTCCGGGTAACCCTCGGTGTCGACTACAAACTGACTGAACGGCTGGTGCCCGAATCACGGGTTGAAGAGGCGCTGGGAGGTCTTGGCCCGCTGCGTGAAAAGAACACTGAAACCGGCTATCGAATCGACTTGCGCCGTAACCTGTCCGATACGCTCAACGGCAGTATCGGCTACTCCAGCAGCAAGCGTACCGGTTCCGACTGGACCAATCTGAGTACACTCGATCCGGGCCAGCCAACCGCAATCACGCCAGCCAATACGTTTTTGATCAATACCTATTGTGGCGGGCGCGTTTGCTATGGTCAGGTGCTTTCTGCGGGCGCGATCCTGCAGTTGAGTGCAAATACCCCATTCCCGATGTCGATGGCCGATGTCGAGCGCGACAAATGGAAGATCTCACTCGACTGGAGTCCGCTTGAGCAACTCAGCATTCAAGTGATGGTCGAGGATGGCAAGGACAAAAATGTCATGCCGTTTGACCCGGTTGCCGGTGGTAAAGGCTGGCGGGACAGCGGCGTCAATTTCTACAGCGTGGACGCAACCTATGTGATCTCTGATACCTGGAAAGTGACGGGATATGCCTCTGGTGGGGAGCAAACGACGCAAATTAATCACAGCACCGGCTACATTGCCGACCTGAAAAATCGCACGACGGCGCTTGGCGCTGCGCTGGTGGGGCAAGCGACCAAACAACTGCAAGTCGGCGTCAATTACACGTTTGTGAATGACCGCAGCAAATACGG
>JANMZU010000271.1:0-5091 GCA_031383585.1 Betaproteobacteria bacterium | reverse complement strand
GAGATGACGCGCACCGTCAAGGGCGAAGTCGTTTCCTCAACCTTTGACGAACCCGCCACGCGTCATGTGCAGGTTGCCGAAATGGTGATCGAAAAAGCCAAGCGATTGGTTGAGCACAAGAAAGACGTCGTGATCCTGCTCGATTCCATTACTCGCCTGGCACGCGCCTACAACACGGTCGTACCCGCCTCAGGCAAAGTCCTGACCGGTGGTGTGGATGCAAATGCACTGCAACGTCCAAAACGCTTTTTCGGTGCCGCCCGCAACATCGAAGAAGGCGGTTCGCTGACCATCATCGCCACGGCACTGATCGATACCGGCAGCCGTATGGACGACGTGATTTACGAAGAGTTCAAGGGCACCGGCAATATGGAAGTGCATCTGGACCGCCGAGCGGCCGAGAAGCGTGTTTATCCAGCCATTAACGTCAACCGTTCCGGCACCCGTAAAGAAGAACTGCTGATCAAGCCAGAGCTACTGCAAAAAGTCTGGGTGCTGCGCAAGATGATGTACAGCATGGATGAACTTGAAGCGACGGAATTCCTGGTCGACAAACTCAAGGCGACCAAGAACAACGGGGAATTCTTCGATTCCATGAAGAAGAACTGAGCGCGGGATTACAGGACTGCGCAATCGCACTACGGTCAATACTTGACCCGCCCCCCAGGTCCAATCATCGTCACGTCGGCAAAATCAGATCCACGCCGATTTGGGCCCGCAAAATTGATTACAAAGCCGCCTAGATCAACGCTGCGCATGCCTTCCAGCGCCGTCAGCAGCGTCTGGCGATTCGGGTTCGCACCGGCTCGCTTGAGCCCTTCGACGAGCACTTTGGCGGCGACATAGCCTTCCAGACTTAGTGATGAGGGCTGTGCTTTTGGTGCAAAGTCTTTCAATGCCTTTGTGTACTCATTGACGAGTGGCACCGATTGGGATTGCGGCAGCGGCACCACCCTCGACACCTCCAACCCCCGCGACAGATCGCCAAGCTCTTTGAACAAAGAGGCTACGTCGATCGATGAAAGATGATTGAACCGCGGGGACAGTCCGCGCTTCTTCATTTGCCGGACAAACTCGGCGCAGGCTTCCAGCGTGCAGGCCATGACAATCGATTGCGGCATCGTTGCGGCAATCTTCGCTACTGCATCATCGACCTTTAAACTATTTCGCTCGTAGGTAGCCTGCCCAGCCAGCGCTAATTTTCGGCTGTCCAGCGCCTTCTGCAATCCCGCCAGCACGTCTTTGCCGAACTCATCGTTCTGCAGGAAAATGGCGAATTTACTAAGCCCCTGTGCGGTGGCCTGCGCGACAATTTTCTCGACTTCCATCTGGTAGCTGGCGCGCACAAAAAACAGATTGGGATTGTTTCGGTGTGCCTCCGCCCCAGTGACAGCGCCGACCAATGCAATGCGTTTTTCTTTGATGATCGGCAGCGCTGCATTCACCGGTGCGTCGCCGAAATAGCCGAATAGCGCCACTGCCTTGTCTTCATCGATCAGCCGTTTCGTATTGTCAGCCACAAGCTCCGGCAAATAACCGTCGTCGAGCGTGTTCAAGAAAACCTTGCGGCCAGCCACACCACCGCGTTTATTCACCGAGTCGAAATGCGCTTGCGCGCCTTCCATGAATTCCTTTACCGAGCTGGTGGTGCGTCCGGTATACCCGGCGGACTGGCCGATGACTATTTCCGGCACCTGGGCAGTCGCAGTCAAAGCGGCCAGACTACCGACTGAAATAACACTGCTGGTCATTGCTCGGAATACATAGCGCAACGCTCGCGAATTCATGGCTCTTTTCCCTTGTTTTAAGATTTGATATGGTTCCCGGCGCATGCCGCCGCATGGCCCGGTATACATTTACGCGCTTGCGGTCAGCGCGAACTTTGCCTTTTCACACAATTTACGGCATAATCTCCGGTTCTTCAAACACTTGTCTGAATAGAGGTCGCGTCATCGCCACCCTTTACAGAAAGAAAGGTAAAACCGCATGAAACCAAATACCCATCCCGAATACCACGAAGTCATCTTTTTTGATTCTTCTTGCGATTTCAAATTCCTCACCCGCTCGACAGTCGAGACCAAGGGTAAGGATAAGATGAAATGGACCGACGGTAACGAGTATCCGATGATTCGTATCGAGATATCGTCCGAATCACACCCGTTTTACACCGGCAAGCACAAAATCATGGATACGGCAGGCCGTATCGACAAATTCAAGCAACGTTACACGCGCTCGGCAGAAAAACCCGCTGTCGTGGCACCGGCGCCAGCCCCAAAAGGCAAGGCAGCCAGCAAAGCCAAGTAATCGAATGCATTTGCAAAAAAGGCAGCTACGGCTGCCTTTTTTGCTTTCTGCGCATGCCAGTCGCAGACCACATTCAGCAGCGTAATATTGCAATACAAATTCAGCGCCCGCGGAACGCAAATACTGATCGATCCATCGTGCCAACTGTAAACTTCCCATCCCCACGCCCCACAGCGCGCGTCCACGAACGGACTGCTGCGATTATCGCCGCGCTGCGGCTCGAGGTGGCCTGATGCCTGTTACCGGGTCGCCGTCCGCCAATCCAGGGCGCAGAGTGGACAAGTTTTCGACGAAAATAGGTCAGCCGATTGTTTTTGATGGCCGCTCGACTCCCATCAAAACTGCGCTGTTCATCATACTTTGCGCCGGCTGGATTCTTCCCGGCCTGATCGGCCACGATCCCTGGAAGACCGAGTCGACTACGTTCGGCATCATTTACTCGATGTTGCAGGAGGGCAACTGGCTGCTTCCTGCCGTCGCGGGTATTCCAAACAGCGACTACCCGCCTCTTTACTACTGGGTGGCGGCCGCGATGGCCAAAATATTCTCACCGATACTGCCGCTGCACGATGGGGCGCGGCTGGCTACTGCGCTGTTTATCGCCATCACACTTACATACACGCACAAAACCGCGAGGCGGCTGTTCGATGAGCGTGCCGGCCGCATCAGTGTCGTTTTGCTTATCGGCTCGCTAGGCATCTTCGTTCGCGGCCACGAGATGAATCCGGAGGTTGGCGGGCTCGCCGGCATAGCGGTCGCGCTGTACGGCCTGACGCGCATTCGCTCAGAAACCACCAAGGGCGGCATCACCACTGGTGTCGGCACCGGCATCGTGGCAATGGCAATCGGGATCGTGCCGGCGCTGGTCATTCCGGCCATCGCCATCACACTCGTCTGGATGCTGGGCGAATGGAAAAACCGGTTGTTTCAACGCGGCATCGGCGTAGCACTTCTGGCTGCGCTGCCGTTTATGGTGGTATATCCCGCCAGTCTGCTGATACTGGGCACGATCTCTCCGCTGATGTGGACCGATGCGATATTGGGGGCACCGTTGCTGGAAGCCATCACCCGAACATCAATCGACCCGATCTTCTACGTCCGTATCCTGCCGTGGTTCGGGCTGCCGGCACTGCCACTTGCAGTCTGGTTGTGGTGGAAGGACCGCCGGAAAATGCGGGAGCGGTTCGAGCTGGCGCTGCCCTTCATCAGTTTCATTGTGTTGCTCCTTTGGTGGTCATTTTTCCGCGAGGCCAATGATGCAGTCGGCCTTGCACTGTTGCTGCCGTTGGTACTCGCGGGAGCCGGCGTGTTGGACCGGCTGTCGCGAAGTGCCGCAAGCTTTATGGACTGGTTCAGCTTGCTGTTTTTTGGCTTGCTGGTCACGGCGATCTGGTTGTATTGGATAGCCGCAATTGTCGGGGTGCCCGAAAGCTTTGCCCGCAACATGGCGACACAGGTTCCCGGTTTCGCATTCACGTTTGGCTGGTTGCCGTTTTGTGTTGCTATGGCACTAACGCTGGTTTGGGTCTATGCAGTGGCGCGTGCTCACCGCAACAGCCGCCGCGCAGTCGTCAACTGGGCCGCAGGCATCACCGTGGTTTGGGTGCTGCTGAACATGTTTGCGCTGTCTGCTCTGAATCACCGGCAGAGTTATCGCAGTACTGCCGCGGCGCTCCGGGTGCAGTTGCCGGAAACGCGCAAATGCGTTGCCGCGATCAATCTCGGCGAGCCGCAGCGGGCGATGTTAGATTATTTTGCGCAGTTGCGATTTGTGAAGGCCGAACTCAACCTAGCGACGGGATGCGATTGGCTGTTGACCCAAGGGTCAAAAGAATCCGGGCCGAAAGTGGATAGTGTGTGGCAACTATCATGGGAAGGCTCGCGGCCCGGCGACAACTCGGAACGGTTTCGCCTGTACCGACGTCTGGGCGACTAATTCAGCCGCCTATCGAGCAACTCGATCCAGTGAAGTATCGGTGTCTTGGAACTGTTGTGAAGTCCACTCTCTATATGCGCCAAGCAACCAATATTTGCCGTTGCAATAACATCCGGTACTCCTGATTCAAGAGCTTTTACTTTGTTTGTGAGCAACTGCTGAGACATTTCCGACTGCAGGATGGAATAGGTACCCGCCGAACCGCAGCACAAATGCCCGTCCGGGACGTTGGTCAATTCGTATCCAGCGTCGCGCATCAATGCTTCGACCACGCCGCGAATTTTTAATCCATGCTGCAGGCTGCAAGGTGAATGAAACGCGAGTTTTGGTTTCGTCAATTCTGCGTCCACAGGTACCACTTCCACCTTTGACTTCAGCAATTTGGCTAGCGCCGCTCGTTCCTGTTCGATCACCTGGCTGATATCGCGATAAAGCGCGCTGACCCGCGCAGCTTTGGCGGCGTAGGCAGAGTCGTTTCGCAACAGGTGGCCGTACTCGGACACCATCGTTCCGCAGCCTGAGGCCGTCACGATGATCGCCTCGGCACCTGCATCAATTGCCCGCCACCACGCATCGATATTGCGTTTGACGAAAGCGTGCGCCTCATGCGCGTCGTTGAGGTGATGCGGGATTGCGCCGCAGCACCCGGCTTTTTCAACGCGAATGAGCGAAACACCCAGCTTGTCCAATACGCGTGCAGTGGCGCAGTTGATCGACGGCGCCATTGCCGGCTGCACGCAGCCGTCGAGCACCAGCATCTTGCGGGCATGGACCGGCGCAGGCCATGAGCCTTCGTCGCGCTTCGATGTGACGTACTTACTCAATGCTTCCGGCAGAAACGACTTGACCAT